>JAFEEK010000202.1 GCA_018241165.1 Pseudomonadota bacterium | reverse complement strand
TTGACCGACCTCAACACCGCGCTGGAGACCCTCGAAGGCGCGATCAAGAAGATCGACCGCGAGACGCGCCAGCGTTTCAAGGAAACCTTCGACCGCGTCAATACTGGCTTGCAGGAGCTGTTCCCGCGCCTGTTCGGCGGCGGCCATGCGTTCCTCGAACTCACCGGCGAGGACCTGCTCGATGCCGGCGTGTCGATCATGGCGCGTCCTCCGGGCAAACGCGTGACCAATATCTCGCTGCTGTCCGGCGGCGAAAAAGCACTGTCCGCGGTCGCGCTGGTGTTCGCGATCTTCCGCCTCAATCCGGCGCCGTTCTGCCTGCTCGACGAAGTCGATGCGCCGCTGGACGAGGCCAACGTCGGCCGTTTCTCGCAGCTCGTCACCGAGATGAGCGAGCGCGTGCAATTCCTGTTCGTCACCCACAACAAGGCGACGATGGAAGCGGCCATGCAGCTGTGCGGCGTGACCATGCGCGAGCCGGGCGTGTCGCGCCTGGTGCAGGTGGATCTGGCCGAAGCGGCTAAACTGGCGGGTGCCGCCTAGCCAAACGGAGACGCGCATGAGTTGGAACGCATCCGTCGGAATTCCGCTCGCCATCTTCGGCGCGATCGTGTTCGCGTCGATTTACTGGTTCGGGCGTCCGAAAAAACCCAGGCAGGGACGGCGCATGATTGCCTCGCGCGAGTCCGGCGAGCGGATCGAACCGACGTTCGGCGCAGACGATGTTGCGGATGGATCCGGGCAGGTCGAGCTGGACATGGGGATGCGCGAAGAGTTGCAGCGTCTCGGTTCGGAAATCGCCGCAAAACGCAGCGATGGCGAGGCGGCAACTTCGAACAAGCCGGTTGCAGGCGTGCGCCCGGATATGCCGATCGAACGCATCGTCACACTGTTCGTCGCCGCGCCCGCGGAAGCCGATTTCCACGGTCCCGATCTCGTCGTTGCCGCCGAAAAGGCAGGACTGGATTTCGGCGATCTCGGCATTTTCCACCGGCTGATATCCGGCAAGCCGGAGGCCGGACCGGTGTTCAGCATGTCGAACATGGTCAAGCCCGGCAGTTTCGACATGACCCAGATCGAATCCCTGCGTACGCCGGGCGTGAGTTTTTTCATGACCCTGCCGGGCCCGATGCCGGCGCTGGACGCATGGGAAGCGATGTTGCCCACGGCGCAGCGCCTGGCGGAACTGCTTGATGGGCGCGTGCTCGACGAGGGGCGCAATGCGCTCGGCCGCCAACGCATCGCGCACCTGCGCGACGAATTGCGCGCCTGGGATCGCAAGCAGGAACGCAACCAGATCCGGCCGCGATGAAAAGGCGCACACACCGATGATTTCCGCAACCGAAGCTCTCGACCGCCTGCGCGCAGGCAACCGCCGTTTCGTATCCGAGCAGGCCAACTCCGGCCAGCAGGGCAGCCAGCACCAGCGCCGTGAACTGGCTACCGGACAGGAGCCCTTCGCGACCATCCTGGGCTGCTCGGATTCGCGCGTTCCGGTCGAAATCGTCTTCGACCAGGGCCTGGGCGACCTGTTCGTGATCCGCGTCGCCGGCAACATCATCGCGCCGTCGCTGGTCGGCAGCGTCGAATTCGCCGCCGCGTTCTTCGGCACGCCGCTGGTCGTGGTGCTGGGACATACCCAATGCGGTGCGATTGCGGCAACCGTCGATGACTTGACGCGCCCCGGCGGTTCGCAGTCGCCGAACCTGATGTCGATCGTCAATCGGGTGCGACCCAGCGTGCTGCCGCTGATGAACACGGAATTGCGCCACGACCTGGATGCGTTGAGCCGCGAAGCGGTGCGCGCGAACATCCGCGCCTCGACCAACCACCTGCGCCACGGCTCGGAACTGATGGAAACCTTGATCGAAGAAAAAGGTTTTCGCGTGGTCGGTGCGGAGTATTCGCTGGAAACCGGCGTGGTCGATTTCTTCGACCTGGGTTGATGCGTCCGTCAGTAGTGTGTTTGTTCTAGCCGGCGCGGCTAGATTTGCCTCGACGCCACACCGTGGCGGTTTCATGACCAAGAGGCATTGCATGGCTACCAAGCGCAACAAGAACCAGACGATTTCTTCCGCCGACAAGGCGCACAACATGTGGCTGGCCGGACTCGGCGCGGTTTCCATCGCGCAGAAGCGCGGTACCGAACTACTCGCCGGACTCGCTGCCGAAGGTCGCGATTTCCAGGCCCGCGCGCAGCGCCTTGCGCGTGAGGTGGGCGCCGACGCGCAGGCGCAGGTTTTGGGCGCGGTGGCCCCGTTGCGCATGCACGCGCGCGACAATGCCAGGAAGATCGGCGCGCTGATCGAGCGCGGCGTCGCGCTGGCACTGGACAAACTCGGCGTGCCGTCGAAGTCCGACATCGAAGCATTGAGCCAGCGCATGAGCGCGTTGAGCCGCCAGCTCAAGGCCGCCAAGTAAGCGAATTCGCACTCCAACGAACTTGCGGCCGCCGTGTGCGGCCGTTTTTTTGGAACCTGGTTCGAAATCGTTACGAGCGATGACGGATCGCGTGTCGCCGGAGCACAGGAACCGGAGTGTACTGTTGCGTACATGAGGATTCCGAGCACCGCCGGCGCGCGAGCCGGCGAGCGCAGTAGATTTCGATGCGGGTTCCTAACCGCGGTAGGCCTGGGCGAGCGTGTTCAGGTGCGCGCGCTCGGCATCGCGCAGGAACGGCGCGATCAGCAGCATCACCTGATAGATGCCATGGCTCAGGTCGTTCTGGGCGGGTTCCGGATTCGCGCCGCGCACCGCGTGGTAGTTGAGCCAGAACGTCGCGACCAGCAGGATGTTTTCCGCGGTGGCGTGGATCTCATCGGCGGTCGCGCGCAGGACTTCAGCGCGCGCCAGGCCCTTGAGCACCGCTTCGGCGCTGGCCGCGGCGCGATTGAGGATGCGCGAAAAGCGTTGCCGCAGCTTGCGGTTGCGCGCAAGGATGTCGACGAGGTCGCGGTACAGGAACCGGTATTCCCACATGCACTCGAAGACCAGGTGCAGCTGCAGCCAGACGTCTTCGAGGTTCGGCAGGCGGCCTTCGGGAACCGACAGCGCGTCGTCCATGCGCGCCTCGTAACGCATGAACAGGCGTTCGACGATGTCGTCCTTGTTGCGGTAGTGGTAGTACAGGTTGCCCGGACTGATGCCGAGTTCGTCGGCGATGTGGTTGGTGGTGACGTTCGGCTCGCCCTGCGCGTTGAACATCGCCAGGGCGGTGTCGAGGATGCGCTCTCGAGTCTGGTTCGCCGCCATCGCCGCGGGCAGGCCGTCAGCCGCGCAACTTCTTTACCAGATCGACGTACTTCTGCATCGCCTCGTCGGTCTTCATGCCCCGGAGCTTGGTCCAGGCCTCGTATTTGGCGGTGCCGACGAAATCGAAAAACCCAGGCTTCGGGCCGGATACATCGCCGTCGGAACCCTGCTTGAACAGCGCGTAGAGCTTGAGCAAGGTGTCGTTGTCCGGGCGTTCGTCGAGCTTCTTGATGTCCTCGGCGGCTTGCGCGAACTTGGTTTTGAGGTCGGCCATGTCGTTCCCCGTGGCAATGCGTGCGGCTGCGGCGGTGGACAATGGCAAAAGCGAACGAACGTGTCAAACGTGCGTTGGCTTTGCTATCTTTGCGTCCTGCATCGCGGGGATAAAAGCCATGACCTATTTCGTGACGGGCGCGACCGGCTTCATCGGCCGCCATTTGCTGAAACACCTGCTGGCGCGCAAAGGCGACGTGCATTGCCTCGTGCGCAAGGGATCGCAGAAGAAATTCGAGGATCTGCGCGCGCGCTTTGGCGCAGACGGCAAGCGCCTTTTCCCGGTCATTGGCGACCTGACCAAGCCGATGCTTGGCCTGTCGCCGGCGCAGCGCAAGGCGCTGGCGGGCAAGGCGAAGCATTTCTTCCATCTCGCCGCAATTTACGACCTCGCCGCTGATGCGGACAGCCAGATCGCCGCGAATGTCGAGGGCACGCGGCACGCGCTGGAACTCGCCGCGGCGCTGAAAGCTGGCTGCTTCCATTACGCCAGTTCCATTGCGGTCGCCGGGTTGTATGCCGGTGTATTCCGCGAGGACATGTTTGCCGAAGCCGAGAACCTGGATCATCCGTATTTCCGCACCAAGCACGACGCCGAAGCGCTGGTGCGCGAAGCGAAGATCAAGCATCGCATTTACCGCCCGGCGATCGTGCTGGGCAGTTCAAGAACCGGCGAGATCGACAAGATCGACGGGCCGTATTACTTCTTCCGCACGCTGAAAAAGCTGCGTGAAGCGCTGCCGGCGTGGATGCCTACCATCGGCCTGGAAGGCGGACGCGTGAACATGGTGCCGGTGGATTTCGTTGTCGCGGCGATGGATCACATCGCGCACAAACCGGGCCTGGATGGCGGATGCTTCCACCTCACCGACCCGGCGCCGCGGCGCATCGGCGAGGTGCTGAACATCTTCGCCCGCGCCGGTCACGCCCCGCAGATGACCATGCGCATCGATGCGCGCATGTTCGGCTTCATCCCGCCAATGATCAAACAGGCGCTGGCCGGCTTGCCTCCGGTGAAACGCTTTACCGGAGCCGTGTTGCGTGACCTTGGGATTCCTGCCGCCGCGATGCGCATGATCAACTATCCCACGCGTTTCGATTGCCGCGAAACCGAGCGCGCGCTCAAGGGTACGAAGATTGGCGTGCCGGACCTCAACGATTACGCATGGAAGCTGTGGGATTACTGGGAACGTCACCTGGATCCCGACCTGTTCGTCGATCATTCGCTGTCCGGCAAGGTGCGCGGGCGCACCGTGCTGATCACCGGCGGCTCGTCGGGTATCGGCAAGGCGGCGGCGCTGAAGATCGCCGGCGCCGGCGCCAAGGTGCTGATCTGCGCGCGCGGCGCGGATGAGCTCAACGCCACGTGCAAGGAAATCGTCGATGCCGGCGGCGTTTGCCATACCTACGTTGCCGATCTGACCGACCCGAAATCCTGCGACGAGCTGGTACAGAAGGTGCTCGCCGAGCACAAGGGCGTGGATATCCTGATCAACAACGCCGGGCGCTCGATCCGGCGCGCGATCGCGTCGAGCTACGACCGCTTCCATGATTTCGAGCGCACCATGCAGCTCAATTATTTCGGTTCGCTGCGCCTGATCATGGGATTTTTGCCTGGCATGGCTGCTCGCCATCGTGGCCATATCATCAATATTTCCTCGATCGGCGTGCTGACCAATGCGCCGCGTTTTTCCGCCTATGTGTCGTCAAAAGCGGCGCTGGACGCGTTCTCGCGCTGTGCGCAGGCCGAGTTTTCCGACAACGGCATCAACTTCACCACGATCAACATGCCGTTGGTGAAAACGCCGATGATCGCGCCGACCAAGATGTACGAATCGGTGCCGACGCTGTCTCCCGACGAGGCCGGCGACATGATCGTCACCGCCATCATCGAGCGCCCGGTGCGCATGGCCACGCGCCTGGGCACGTTCGCGCAGATTTTCTATGCGCTGGCGCCGCGCGCCTACGAAATCCTGATGAACACGGCGTTCCGCCTGTTCCCGGATTCGGCCGCCGCGAAGGGCATGAAGGGTCGCGGCGAGCTGGATGCACAGCCGACCAGCGAACAGGTGGCGTTCGCGTCGCTGATGCGCGGGGTGCATTGGTAGAGTTGTCTTCCCCCTTCGCTTGCGAAGGGGGATTGAGGGGGATGGATTATTTTGCGCATCCCCCCGCGCTGCGCGCGACCCCCTTCGTCCCGAAGGGGGTGGAAGTCGGGAACCATTTGCCTCACTCGATCTTGACTGGCTCTTTTCCCGCCGCCTTCAACTTCGCGTTCAACGCGGTCAGGTCGCGCGCCTTGAGTTCGCCCCACGCCTTCAATGTCGAATCCACCATCGGCACCAGCGCTTTGTACCCATCCTGCGCATCGATGGACGGTGCGGCATCGGCGC
>JAFEEK010000201.1 GCA_018241165.1 Pseudomonadota bacterium | reverse complement strand
TGTCGGCTGACGGCACGCGCCTGTACTTCGGCCGCAAGGTCGACAGCACCGATCCGGGCGATGTGTTTGTCGCCACGCGCGCGCGCCTGCAAGACGCCGTGATGAGTCCCACGCCCGCGCTCGGCTGGCCTCTGCTCGCCCTGCTTGCCGTGTTGCTGGGCACAAGCGCGTGGTTCGGGCGCTGGTACGCGGCGCGCAAATCCTGACCATCACTACCCGGGAGAACAAATCATGAAAACTACCCACATGCGCCTCTTCGCGCTTGCACTCTTCGGCCTGCTGGCCAATTCGGCACAGGCCGCGGTTTACATCGTCGGCACCGGCGCCGGCTGTACCCACAGCACGATTCAAGCAGCAGTGAATGCCGCCAACAATTCATTCGGCATCGCGACCGTGCGCATCACGCGTTCGCTGGGCTATTCCAGTCAGGCAATCACCGTCAACGGCAACACTCAGGAACTCACCATTGAAGGCGGTTATGCCACCTGCGATCAGGCCAGCCCGGACACCACCAATACGATCGTCAGCGGTCTCGGCGGCGCGCGCGCTCCCGTGTTCAACATCACCCTTCCGACCGGAGGAGTGTTGAGAATGCGCCGTCTGACGATTCAGGACGGCGACGTGGACAGCAGCGGTACTGGCGGCGGCATCCGCTACATCGGCGATGGCATCCTCGATCTGGTCGACTGTCTTGTCACGAAGAACGTGGCCGGTTCCGGTGGCGGCATTTATGTCGAAGGCACGGGTTCAAACACGGAATTGATCCTCAACAACAATACGGTTGTTGGCAACAACACCGCCGCCTACAACGGTGGCGGTGTGTTTGCGCGAGGGGTTGAAATGACGATGATCGGTACAAACACCAGCTTCCTGCTCAACAAGGCGCTCGGCACGGGCGGCACCGGTGGCTTTGGCGGCGGCTTGTTCGTTTTCTCTTCGAACCTGCCCAGCTATGCCTATGTTGGCAGCGGCACGCCCATTTTCGGTGCGTTCTATGGCAACACCGCGCTCTACGGTGGTGGCGTCGCGATCGTGAGCTCGGGCACGAAGAAGGTGGAGTTGCAACTCTATGCCACCGATGCGGCGCT
The DNA here is from genome assembly GCA_018241165.1 of Pseudomonadota bacterium. GTDB lineage: Bacteria > Pseudomonadota > Gammaproteobacteria > Xanthomonadales > Rhodanobacteraceae > Rudaea. The sequence continues at coordinate 6,401 of JAFEEK010000201.1, read as the reverse complement.
GCAACCGTCCATCTACGGCAATTCGGCTTCAGTCGCGGGTGGCGGCATCTACGTCAGTACGTCGAATGCCAAGGCCCGCTTGTGGAACGCGGTGCTCGACGGCAACGACGCTCCCAATGGCGGTGCCGTGTACCTGGCATCGGGCTCGGGACTGGAATTCGACTATGACGCCCTGCCGGCATCGGCCGTGCCTTGCACGATCGGCCGCGACTGCGGTCGCATCAGCAACAACACCGCCGCTACCGGCACCAACCCGGGCTCGATAATCTACGGCGAAAGCGACGCGGTCATTCATCTCGGCTACCTGCCAACGTCACCACCGGCCGATGCGCGCGGCGGTGTCATGATTTTGAAAAACACCGGCGGCTCGGTGTTTGATGGTTCGGCAACCACGCAGATCCATCGTACGGTCATCGGCAGCAACACCACCAGCAGAGAGGTAATCCGGCAGTCCGTGAATCCGCTGTCGATCTTCGATTCCACCATCGCGGGCAACACCATCGGCAGCGGCAGCGCGATCCTGAAAACGACGAACAGCGATGTCACCATCCAGCGCTCCATTTTGTGGCAACCGGGAAGCACATCGCTGTCGCGTAGCGGCGGATCATTTAGTGCTAGTGACCTGGTAGCCAGCGAGAAGATCAGCCTGAACAACCAAGCAATGGTCTTTGACCCGCTGTTTGTCGATCCGGCACACGACGACTTTGGTTTGCGCGCCGGTTCACCCGCAATCGACTTTGCGCCTGCAACGGCTGGCAACGATCGCGATGCCTTGGGTCGCACCCGCAATGTCGATCTGCCCAACTTTGATCGCACATTCGGCTCCTCGCGCGATGTCGGCGCGCTCGAGCGTCAGTCCGTGTTGCCACTGGTGTTGAATTCCGATTTCGATGTGGACCTGCGCCTGTGGGACGTGGTGACGGCAGGCACCAGTACCCGTGACAGCACGCAAAACGTGAGCGGGCCATCGAATTCGGGTGCAGTGCATATCCACCGCGAGAATACCGGTCCCACCGACATCACGACAGGTCTGTCGCAATGCATCACCATAGGCGGGCCGGGTATTTATGCCTTGAACGGCTGGGGCCGTGGCACCAGCACCGGCCCCATATTCAACCCGCGCCCGGGTGACTCGGCGCAGCTGTACTGGGAACTCCGCAACAGTGGCGATGACCACTGTCAGGGTACGGTGAATGCTTTCGGCGAGCTTACGCTCTCCTCAACGGGCAGTTGGGCGCGACCGGCGCAGCCTGTCCTTATTCCGGTACCAAACGGCTCGTATGGTAGTTCTGTAGCCTCGATCAAAATTTACCTCGTGGCACGAGAGGAAGGATCTGTCATCGGGCAGGGTGTGACCAACGGCGTGCAAGCGAATACGACCGACGCCTGGTTCGACGGCATCACGCTCGACTACTTGAGCTACGACACGATTTTCAAGAACGGATTCGAGTAGCGATCTTGCCCGCGCCAGCGTTCTGGCGCGGGCCTCTTTCACTCGCATCCATGCCGGGGAATCTGCCGATGACGAGCATGATCGCCGATGGCGTCGTGCGCCCTGAACAATTGCTGCGCCAGGCCCAGGAACTGCTCGCCCATGGCCGCGCTCAAGCGGCCATTGGCGAATTCCAACGCGTGATCGAATTGGCGCCTGCGTTGGGTATCGCCGAACTCGGGCTGGCGGTCGCCTGCGGACAATGCGGCGACGATGCGTCCGCCGAACGCGCGGCACGCAACGCCATCGCCAAAGGCTACGACAACGCCGGCGCGCGCTATGTGCTGGCGCGCAGTCTGTTCGGACAGCGCCGCCACGATGAAGCCGATGCGGCGTTCCGGCATGTCCTGCAACTGGAACCGAGCCACTTTCCCGCACTTGCCGGCCTGGGCGAATCCACATGGCAACGCACCGGCAATGCCGAACAGGCGGCGACCACCATCGCCGCCATCGCACCGATTCGCTCGCCTGAGCTCGTACTGTTTCTGGCCAAACTGGCGCGGCAGGCGCATGGGCACGCAGGCGAACTTGCCATGATCGAGACCGAACTGGAGCGCACGCCGACCAGTCTGGCTTTGCGCCTGGGCGCCGCGCGCGCCGCCATGTTTTGTGATCCCGCGCGGGCTCTGGATCACGCGCAAACTGCTGTACGCGCCGCGCCGAGTGACAAGAGCGCGTATGCGCTGTACGGCGATGCCTTGCTCGCGAACGGGCACGCCGAAGACGCCGCTACCGTGGCGGCGCAACTGTTGCGAGTCGATGGCCATGATGGCCACGCGCTCGCCCTGCAAGCCAGCGCGTGGCGCATGCTAGGCGATCCGCGCTATCGTGAACTGTACGATTACACGCGCTTCGTCCACGCGCAGCCCATCGACACGCCGACCGGCTGGCAAGACTTGCCCGCCTATCTGCGCGATCTTTCACGCTGCCTGCGCGACATGCATGGCGCGCGATTCCACCCGCTCGACCAGACCTTGCAAGGTGGCAGCCAGGTCGAGTTGTATCCCGCGCACGCACAAGACCCCGCGCTGCGCGCCTTTGCGCAAGCCATCGCCGGCCCCATCGATCGCTATCTGCGCATGCTGGGACCCGGCGAGGATTGCTTGCGTCGCCGCAACCAGGGACGCTGGCGCTGCAATGGCATGTGGTCGGTGCTGCTGCGCGCCAACGGTTTCCACTTCAATCACTTTCACGGCCAGGGCTGGATATCTTCGGCGTGCTATGTCGATCTGCCCGAATCGATCGGCACGGGCAATGGCGCCGGATGGATCAAGTTCGGGGAACCGGTCTTGCCGGCGACGACGCTTGGCGCCGAATACTTCGTCAAACCCGAGCCGGGCCTGCTGGTGCTGTTTCCGTCATGGATGTGGCATGGCACCGTGCCGTTCACCGGCACGGCACAAGCCACGCGCCTTACCATTGCGTTCGACATCGTGCCGGCCTGAAGTCGCAGGCGGATGCCACGCAACGCAACCCACTCACGACTTGGCGGCAACCCGGGCGCGGATCTCGTCTACGCTCAACGCCTCGCTCGCCGACGGCGGCGGCAATCCGGCGCGCTGGCAGTACGCCGCAAAGCGCGGGTCGTCGCGGAAGCGCAACAAGAATGGATCGAACAAGGCGTAGTGCACGGCTGCAGCGCCGTGCTCCCAGTCGTGTTGCAGCCATTCGAAAGTCTTGTCCGCGTCGCCGCGCAGCGCATAAACCCGCGCGATGAGATAGGCATGGCGATTGGAATCACCCGCAGACGCGATCACATTCTGGAGTGCAGCATCTGCAGCCTTGCGGTCGTGGCCTGCTTGCAGGGCGAGCGCGCGCGTCATGTCGCGCCACTCGCCGGCCGACATGCTCGCCGCCGCCGCCAACGCCTTGTCCGAATCTGCGCGCAGCAGGGCGATTTCGCTGCGTTTGACGGCATGCCAATCGGTTGCGGAAGGATCGAGCCTTTCGGCGTCGCCCAAGCTGGCTTGCGCTTCGTTCAGCCGGCCGAGGCTGGCTTGCATGTTGACCAGGTACATGTATCCGTAGGCGGCAAGTGGATCACCGTCGATGTACTTGCGCCGTTCGGCGATGGCTTCGTTGACGCGACCCATCGCGGACAACAAGATGCTGTAAGCGCCGTGCGAAGGATCGTTTTCCGGCACGAGTGGCAAAGCGATGCGAAACTCGGCCAGCGCGCCGTTCCAATCGTGGCTGGCAGTTCTCAACCAATTCGCACGGATGGCGTGCGCCTGTCCGAAATTCGGTTGCAGACGCAGGGCCGTGTCGATCTCCTCGCGCGCCTGCTGGTACGAGTTGCGTGCCGCATCGCCTTGCAACTCGTCGAGTGTGTACACCGTACGGCGCAGGCCCAGCCATGCCCATGCCTGGGCGTAGGCCGGGTCGATTTGCGTCGCCAGCGTGAATTGTTCCATCGACTTGCGCATGTCTCCGGCGGCCATGAACGACGTACCGCGCAGATACGCACTGTACGCTTCGAGGTTGCCGCTGCTTGGGCGGCCGGTCTCCACCGCACCGGGCATGGCGTGCAGCAATTTGACCTGCAAGGCGCCAGCGACCGCGAGCGTGATCTCGTCCTGCAAGGCGAACAGCTCCTTGTGCGGCCGGTCGAAAACCCGGGTCCATACCGTCGTGCCATCGTCGGTGCGAATCAGCTCGATGCCGATGCGTACGTTGTCGCCATCGCGTTGTACGCTGCCATCGATCAGGTGCGCCACGCCGAGTTTCGCGCCAATGGCCCTGGCGCCCTCCTTGCTGTCACGGAAATGAAATGACGAACTGCGACCGATGACTTTCAGGTTTTCGTACTGTGAAAGAGTGGCGATCAGGTTTTCGGATATGCCATCGGCAAAGAATTGTTGATTGGCGTCGCCGGTCGCGTTGGTCAGTGGCAACACGGCGACACTGTGCTGTGGCGCATCTACGCCGTCGGCCGCCGGCGGACGCGCCAGGAATTTCCATGCGACGACCAGGCCTGCTGCCAGCAGGACGACCGCCAGCGCCGCGAAACGAAACCGGTTCGATGGCGCTGCCACGGTCGATTCGCCCGTGACGGTCGGCGATTGCGATTCGACTACCGGTTCGGCTGGCGTGGGCGCAAGCGCGGGCTCTGGCGCGGGTGCGGGTACGGCGTCAACTTCGCGTTGTGCCTGTGTTCGCGTCGTCGCATCGAAGCGATAGCCGATGCCATGCAAGGTGTGGATGTATTGCGTTTGTTCCGCGCTCTCGCCCAGCGCCTGGCGCAACAAGGTGATGACGCGATTGAGTACGCCGGGCGTGACGTGGCGATGGCCCCACACCGCATCGAGGATCTCGTCGCGCGTGAAGGCGCGTCCCGGATGCTGCGCGAACAGTGCGAGCACGGCGAATGCCTTGGGTTCGAGCGCCAGCTTCTTGCCAGCGACAAACAGGCGCCGTCCGGCCAGGTCGATCTCGACCGCATCGAACGAAATCCAGCCCGGCACCGTGCCGGTTTCCACAGGTGTCACGTTGTATTCCCTCACATCCCCGCAATGAAGCTTAGCAAATTAATCCGAAGAAGCCTCGTGCCGTGCGCGTGGCATTCGCCGCCGTGACGGCAACATCCTCGTCGCGATCGCGCGCGACTTCCGCGCAGATGTGCGCCAGATACATCGGCTCGTTGCGCCGGTGCGATGGCGCGGGTTTGACCGTGCGCGGCAGCAGGTACGGTGCATCGGTTTCCAGCATCAGGCGATCGGATGGAATCGACTTCACCAGTTCGCGCAGATGCGTACCGCGACGTTCATCGCAAATCCAGCCGGTGATGCCGATGTAAAAATCGCGGTCGAGGTAATCGAACAGTTCGTCTTTCGCGCCGGTGAAGCAATGCACGACGGCCTTGCCGACGCGGCCACGGAACTTGTCCATGGCGGCGATGAAATCCGCATGCGCATCGCGTTGGTGCAGGAACAGCGGCTTGCCGCAATCCGCGGCCAATTCCAGTTGCCGCTCGAACGCGAACAACTGCGCCGAGCGTGGCGAGAAATCGCGGAAAAAATCCAGACCGGTTTCGCCGACCGCGACGACTTCGGGCCGTGCGTGCAACTCACGCAACACGGTTTCGACATCGGCGTCGAAATCCGCCGCATGATGCGGATGCATGCCGGCGGTTGCGAACAGCACGCCCGGATGCCCGAGCGCCAGATCCAGTGCCTCGCGCGAACCCTGCACGGATGCCCCGGTGACGACGAGTTGCTCCACGCCATGTTGCCGGGCACGGCCCAGCACGGCATCGAAATCATGCCGGAAGGATTCGTGGGTCAGGTTGGCGCCGATGTCGACGAGTTGCATGCTGGTGCGTTATCGATGGGGTCTGGCATTATGCCAATACCGCTCGGCGCGCGTTCACGGCTGGTTAACCGGCTGCGCCACAGGCTGCGCACACGGGGATTCGATACGGGAGCATGTCCATGAAGCATTCCATCATTTTTTCCTGCGCCGCCGTAGCCGCGTTGGGCATCGCGACACTCGCCCAGGCAGCCGTGCCTGCGGCAGCCGCGACACCACGGGTGGATCTGGCGGTGGCGCAGCAGGCGCGTGCACAAGTGCAGGCGCAGATTACCGGCACCAAGGCCGCGGCAATGAAAACGGGCGTCGCTGGTGCCAAGCCGGGCGGTACGCGCGCGGCGGAGTTGTTCGCCAATCCCGATCGCGCCTATCCGCCAAGCTGCCTGAACTCACCGATGCCGCTAGGCATGTGGAATAGCGATCCGAATGCACTGGTCGCCCAAGTGCGGTTGATTGGCGACCCGTATGCCGGCGGCAACGAAGCGAACTATAGCGAAATCGTCAAGATCTACGTGTTTCGTGTCGTCTGCACCAGTGGCTTGTCCGCAACCCTGCTCGAAATCGACCGGCCATCAAATATGGAAGGCAACACCAGTCTGTA
>JAFEEK010000200.1 GCA_018241165.1 Pseudomonadota bacterium | reverse complement strand
GTCCGCATGACATCGGTTACTTGTTCGATCGTTTCGCGACACTCATTGACAAGGCCCGCACGCATGCCTAAGCGCATCGACATCAAGAGCGTGCTGATCATTGGCGCCGGCCCTATCGTCATCGGCCAGGCCTGCGAGTTCGACTACTCCGGCGCGCAGGCGTGCAAGGCGCTGAAAGAAGAAGGTTATCGCGTGGTGCTGGTGAACTCGAACCCGGCCACGATCATGACCGATCCGGAAATGGCCGACGCGGTGTACATCGAACCGATCAATCGCGCCACGGTCGAGGCCATCATCGCCAAGGAAAAACCCGACGCATTGTTGCCGACCATGGGCGGGCAGACCGCTCTGAATTGCGCGCTGGACCTGGCAGATTGTGGAATTCTGGAAAAGTATAACGTCGAATTGATCGGCGCTTCGCGCGAAGCAATCCGCATGGCCGAGGATCGCGAGCTGTTCCGCCGCGCGATGATCGACATCGGACTGGAATGCCCCAAGGCCGAGGTCGCGAAATCCTTCGAGCAGGCCCTGGAAATCCAGGCCAAGGTCGGTTATCCGACCATCATCCGCCCGAGTTTCACGCTCGGCGGCTCCGGCGGCGGCATCGCCTGGAACCGCGAGGAGTTCGACGAGATCGTCAAGCGCGGCCTTGAACTGTCCCCGGTGCACGAGGTGCTGGTCGAGGAATCCGTGCTCGGCTGGAAAGAGTTCGAGATGGAAGTCGTGCGCGACACCGCCGACAACTGCATCATCGTGTGTTCCATCGAAAACTTCGATCCTATGGGCGTGCACACCGGCGATTCGATCACGGTGGCGCCGGCGCAGACGCTCACCGACAAGGAATACCAGCGCCTGCGCGATGCCTCCATCGCCGTGCTGCGCAAGATCGGCGTCGATACCGGTGGCTCGAACGTGCAGTTCGGCGTGAACAACGAAGATGGCCGCGTCGTCGTGATCGAGATGAACCCGCGCGTGTCGCGCTCCTCGGCGCTGGCATCCAAGGCGACCGGATTTCCCATCGCGAAGGTCGCGGCAAAACTTGCCGTCGGCTACACGCTCGATGAATTGCGCAACGAAATCACCGGCGGCAAGACGCCGGCCTCGTTCGAGCCGACCATCGATTACGTCGTCACCAAGATTCCGCGCTTCGCATTCGAAAAGTTTCCGGCCGCCGACGCACGCCTGACCACGCAGATGAAATCCGTGGGCGAGGTGATGGCGATCGGACGCACGTTCCAGGAATCGCTGCAGAAGGCATTGCGCGGACTGGAAACCGGCAAGGACGGCCTGAATCCGGGTCCGCTCGACTTGACCGATGCCGATGCCATCGCAACCCTGAAACGCGAGCTGCGCGAGCCGCGGCCGGATCGCATCTTCTATGTCGCCGACGGGTTCCGCGCCGGTTTGTCGCTGGAAGAAGTGTTCGCGCTGACGCATATCGATCGCTGGTTTCTCGACCAGATCGCCGAGTTGATCGAGATCGAGGCGCAGGTGAAGGCAGGCGGATTGGCTGCGCTCGATGCGATGCGCCTGTTCGCGCTCAAGCGCAAGGGCTTCTCGGATTCGCGCCTGGCGAGTTTGCTCGGCACCGACGAGGCGGCCGTGCGCAAGCTGCGCCACGCATTCAAGGTGTATCCGGTGTACAAGCGCGTGGACTCCTGCGCGGCGGAATTCGCCACGACCACGGCCTACCTGTATTCGACCTACGAGGAAGAATGCGAGGCCAACCCGTCAACGCGCGACAAGATCATGGTGCTTGGCGGCGGCCCGAACCGCATCGGCCAAGGCATCGAATTCGATTACTGCTGCGTGCACGCGGCACTGGCCCTGCGCGAAGATGGTTTCGAGACCATCATGGTCAACTGCAATCCGGAAACCGTGTCGACCGATTACGACACGTCCGATCGATTGTACTTCGAACCGCTCACGCTCGAAGACGTGCTCGAAATCATCGCCGTGGAGAAACCCCGTGGCGTGATCGTGCAGTATGGCGGACAGACGCCGTTGAAACTGGCGCGTGCCCTGGAAGCCAACGGTGCGCCGGTTATCGGAACATCGCCCGATTCCATCGATCTTGCCGAAGATCGTGAACGCTTCCAGCAGATGATCGCCAAGCTCGGCCTGACCCAACCGCCGAACCGCACCGCGCGCACGCCGGACGAGGCGCTGGCGCATGCGCGTGAGATCGGTTATCCGCTGGTGGTGCGACCTTCGTACGTGCTCGGCGGCCGCGCGATGGAAGTCGTGCATTCCGACTCCGACCTCAAGCGCTACATCACCGATGCGGTGCGCGTGTCGAACGACTCGCCCGTCCTGTTGGATCGCTTCCTCGACAACGCGGTCGAAGTCGATGTCGATGTCGTCGCCGATGCAACGGGCGCGGTGCTCATTGGCGGCATCATGGAACACATCGAAGAAGCCGGCGTGCATTCGGGCGATTCGTCGTGTTCGTTGCCGCCGTATTCGCTATCGGCGAAAGTGCAGGACGCTCTGCGCGCGCAGGTGACGCAGATGGCGCGCGAGCTGAAAGTCGTCGGCCTGATGAATACGCAATTCGCCATTCAGGGCGAGGCCGGCCACGAGACCATCTACATCCTCGAAGTGAATCCGCGCGCCTCGCGCACGGTGCCGTTCGTGTGCAAGGCGGTCGGCGTATCGCTGGCGAAAATCGCGGCGCGTTGCATGGCCGGCAAAACGCTGGCGGAGCAGGGCGCGACGCGGGAAATCGTGCCGAAATACTACGCGGTGAAGGAAGCGATTTTCCCATTCCTGAAATTCCAGAACGTCGATCCGATTTTGGGCCCCGAGATGCGGTCAACCGGGGAGGTGATGGGCGTGGGCCGCAGTTTCGGCGCCGCGTTCGCGCGCGCGCACGAAGGCGCCAATATCGCCGCGCCGAAACTCGGCAAGGTATTCGTGTCGGTGCGCGATCCGGACAAGACGCGCCTGCTGCCGGTTGCGCGCGACCTGATCAAACGCGGATTCTCGCTGGTCGCCACGTCCGGCACCTGCGCGTTTCTCGTCGACAGCGGCATCGCCTGCGAGCGCATCAACAAGGTGCTCGAAGGCCGCCCGCACATCGTCGACCTGATCAAGAACGGCGAGATCGTGTTCATCGTCAACACCACCGAAGGCAAGCAGGCCATCGCCGATTCGTTTTCGATCCGGCGTGAAGCCTTGCAGCAGCGCATCACCTATTCGACCACCATTGCCGGCGCACGCGCGTTGCTGCATTCGCTGGACTTCCGCGGCGACGGTGCGGTACATAGCCTGCAGGAATTGCACGCCCAATTAACTTGAATCAGGAACTGGCATGAAAAGAAGTCCCATGACGACGAAGGGCGCCGAGCGCCTGCGCGCGGAAGTCGAGCGGCTCAAGTCCGTCGAGCGCCCGCGCATCATCGCTGCGATCGCCGAGGCGCGCGCGCATGGCGACCTCAAGGAAAACGCCGAATACCATGCAGCGCGCGAACAGCAAGGCTTCGTCGAAGGCCGCATCCAGGAACTGGAAGCCGCGCTCAGTTATGCCGAGGTCATCGATATTTCTCGCCTGAACCCGAACGGAAAGGTCGTGTTCGGTGCGACCGTGGAATTGCTCGACGAATCGAACAACGGTGAAGTCAGCTACCAGATCGTCGGCGACCTGGAAGCCGACATCAAGCAGCGCCTGATTGCAGTCAATTCACCCTTGGCGCGCGCCCTGATCGGCAAGAGCGAGGGCGACAGCTTCGAGTTCCAGGCGCCGAATGGCGTCAAGAGCTACGAGATTCTTTCCGTTCGTTATTCTTCTTGAGTGGTCATTCCGGCGAAAGCCGGAATCCAGTGTCTTTTCTTGTGGCATCCTGCCTCCTGGATTCCGGCCAATCCTTGGCCGGAATGACGGGATTTGGATCCATGGGGCTGCTACTTACTCTACTGCTGCCAGAACTTGCACGCGTCGAACGCACGCCGCAACTGGCATTGTGGCTCGCGCGTGGCGATCGTCTTGCGGATGCAAAACCCGGCCGCGACGCGGCCTTGCGCGAATGCTTCGAATTCATCGGCACGTCGCTGCCGACCGCTGCACTGACACGCAGCCTCGATGCGAGCGACGCGGCGGGCGCATTGTGGCTGCGCGCGGATCCGGCTTTTGCGATGGTGGATGCGGTGACGGCGCGTCTGATGGCCTGTGGCGAGATCGGACTCACGCAAGTCGAAAGCGCCGAGCTGGCGCGCGCGCTACGCCCGCTGTTCGGCGATGCCGGATTTCCGCTGGAAGCCATGCGCCCGGATCGCTGGTATCTGCGTTGCCCGATCGATGCGCGGTTGCCTGCATTCGCCGATCCGGCCGATGTGCTCGGCGATAATTTGATCGCGCACCTTCCACGCGGCGACAACGAACGCCAGTGGAGAAACCTTTTCAACGAGGCGCAGGTGATCCTGCACAATCATCCGGTCAACACGCGTCGCAGCGAACGCGGCCAAGTGCCTGCCAACAGCCTGTGGTTCTGGGGTGCGGGCAAGTTGCCGGAATGGGTGCGACCGCGGTTTGGCGCTGTCGCCAGCGATGATCTTGCCGTCGTCGCACTGGCGAAACTGGCGAAAATTCCCGTTGTCGAAGTGCATGATGCGTTGGCAAAGCCGAAGGCCGACATTTTGATTGATGCGGCGCTGGTTCCCGAAATCGACGCGCGCCGGTTCGCTCGCGTCGATCTGAAGTTCGCCAGTGGCGAGCGCTTTCGCTACCGGCATTCGCAGCGTTGGCGCATCTGGCGACGCGTGCGCTGATGCAGCCGCGTATCCAGCGCCGGGACGTTGCCGGAT
>JAFEEK010000001.1 GCA_018241165.1 Pseudomonadota bacterium | reverse complement strand
CTTGCCAAGCGTAGCCATCAGTACAGGCACATCGTTTTGCGAGAGACCCGCATCGCTCAAGCTGCCCGCGCCATCGGCACCGAGCACGCCGATGCCGTGCGCGTCATCAATCATCAGAATTGCATGCTCGCGTGCGCACAACGCGGCGAGTTCGCGCAGCGGCGCGACATCGCCATCCATGCTGAAAACCGCGTCGGTTGCCAACATCGCGGCTGCGCGCGGACGTGCGCGTAGCTGGCGGCCTGCGCTGTCGACATCGGCGTGTCGATAGCGCGCGAGCTCGGCGCCGGACAGCCGCGTCGCATCGATCAGGCTGGCGTGATTGAGTTTGTCCTGCACGCACACGTCGCCATTGCCGAGCAGTGCGCCGGCGACGCCGAGGTTGGCCATGTAGCCGGTCGAAAACAGCAGCGCGCGTTCGCGTTGCGTCCAGCGTGCGAGTTTTTCTTCCAGCGCCGCATGTTCGTCGCGATGGCCGCCGAGCAGATGCGCAGCGCCTGCGCCGACACCCCATTGTTGCACCGCGCGGGTCAGCGCTTCGCGCAACGCAGGGTGCTGCGCCAGACCGAGGTAATCGTTGCTGCCGAAGTCGATCAGCGATTTGCCGTCGATCACGATGCGCGGACCATTCGCGGATTCGACGGCGCGCAACCGGCGCTGCAATCCGTCGCGGGCGCGTTGCGTCTGCGCGGCAGCAAGACGCGCGAGAAGATCGGGTCGAGGCACTCCCTCTCCCCCGACCTTGTCGGGGGAGAGGGTTGGGGTGAGGGGGCGGCGCGGCATACTTTTTTTGCGTCGATCAGGATCGATGCGCTTCCCCCTCACCCTACCCTCTCCCCCAAGCGCGCTTGGGGGAGAGGGGAATCATGCAGCTTCGCTGGCACGACCATCTTCGACGATATCCGCATGCACCGTGCCCGATTCGATTTCCACCGGCATCGGCACAATGCCGAGGCGCGCGAACAGCGCCTGGTCGCGCTCGGTATCCGGATTGCCGGTCGTCAGCAGTTTCTCGCCGTAGAAAATCGAGTTCGCGCCGGCGAAAAAGCACAGCGCCTGCAACTCGTCGCTCATTTCCGCACGTCCGGCGGACAGGCGCACCATCGAATCCGGCATCAGGATCCGCGCCGCGGCGATCATGCGCACGAACTCGAACGGATCCAGCGGCGCAGTGCCATCGAGCGGCGTGCCCTCGACCTGCACCAGGCGATTGATCGGCACCGACTGCGGGTGCTCGGGCAGGTTGGCGAGCGTCTGCAACAATCCCGCACGCTGTGCGCGCGACTCGCCCATGCCGACGATGCCGCCGCAGCAGGTTTTCAGGCCCGCGTTGCGCACGCAGCCGAGCGTGTCGAGGCGATCGGCGAACTCGCGCGTGTGGATGATCTGCCCGTAGAACTCCGGCGCGGTGTCGAGGTTGTGGTTGTAGTAGTCCAGTCCCGCGGCCTTGAAGCGGTCGGCCTGATGTTGCGTGAGCATGCCGAGCGTCGCGCAGGTTTCCATGCCCAGCGCCTTGACCTCACCGATCATGGCGGCAACTTTTTCCACGTCGCGATCCTTAGGACTGCGCCACGCCGCGCCCATGCAGAAGCGCGTCGCGCCCGCGGCCTTGGCCTGGCGGGCCTTGTCCAGCACGGCATCGAGCGGCATCAGTTTTTCCGCCTCGACGCCGGTGTGGTAGCGCGCGGCCTGCGGGCAGTAGGCGCAATCCTCGGGACAGCCGCCAGTCTTGATCGACAGCAGGGTGGACACCTGCACCGCGTTCGCATCGTGGTGCTGCGCGTGCACCGCATGCGCGCGGGCGAGCAGGTCGTTGAACGGCAGGTCCAGCAGCGCCTCAACTTCAGCGCGGGTATAGTCGTGACGCAAGGACATGGGCAGGTTCGGCAGGCGGGAAAACGCAAGTCTGGTCAGGGGCGCAATGACTGTCAACTTATTGAGGCACTTCCTGGTTGACGGATTGCGGCGTCTGCAATTTGTCGTGCTGCCTCCGCATTGCCTGTTGTGCGGGCAGGCAGGCGCGATTGGACGCGATCTGTGCGATGCCTGCGTGGCCGACATCCTGCGCAATCGCGTGTGCTGTCCGCGCTGCGCCCTGCCGCTGGATGCGCCCGCGCCGCTGTGTGGCGAATGCCTGCAAAGCGAACCGCCGTTCGCTTCCGCCTGCGTGCCGTTCGTGTACGCGAATCCGCTGGATCACTTGGAAACGCGCTTCAAGTTCGGCCGCAATCTTGCCGCAGGGCGCGTGCTGTCCGAATTGTGGATCGATGCCGCGCGCGAAAATCCGCCGCCGCTGCCGCAAGCGCTGATCCCGGTGCCGCTGCATCCGCATCGCCTGCGCGAACGCGGCTACAACCAGGCGCTGGAACTCGCGCGACCGATCGCCATTGCGCTTGGCATCGCGTTGCGTCCTGATATTCTCGTGCGCGAACGCGCGACCGCGGCGCAATCGCATCTGGATGCCGATGCGCGCCATCGCAATCTGCGCGATGCGTTTGCGACTGCGCCGAATGCCGTCCTGCCCGCGCATATCGCCTTGTTCGACGACGTGATGACGACGGGCACGACGCTGCGCGAGTGCGCGCGAACGCTGCTTCGCGCGGGCGTGGAGCGCGTCGATGTGTGGGCGCTGGCGCGCGCGCCGAAGCGCTATTTCAAGGCGTAAGCCAGCATCACCCCTAGCCACAACGCGAGGCCCACCCAGTTGTTGCTGCGAAATGCCGCGAAGCAGGCATCGCGATCGCGGATGCGCATGATCCACAGTTGCCACGCGAACAACGCAGCGGCGAGTCCGACGCCGATGAAATAGATCCAGTGCAGGTGTCCGCGCTGCGCGACCAGCGCCATCGCGCCGAGGAAGCTGACCATCAGGATGCCGAGGATCGGCAGGTCCGCATCGCCGAACAGGATCGCGGTGGATTTCACGCCGATGCGGATGTCGTCGTCGCGATCCACCATCGCAT
>JAFEEK010000019.1 GCA_018241165.1 Pseudomonadota bacterium | reverse complement strand
TCGCGCAGGATGCCGGACTGGATTTCGCCGCGCTCGAATGCGACCGAGTAGGGCAGGCGCGAAAACGTGACCATCCAGTAGCGCGGTACGAAGCGGCCCGGATGGCGGGCGGCGAGTTGGCGTTCCAGCGCGCGCATCAGCAGGAAGTGTGCGTCGGCGACAGAGTCGCGCATCTCGATGTAGTTTTCCAACGCCATCGCTGCGATCGCGTCCGCGTTCGGCTTGCGTCGATGCTGGAATTGCGCGAACACGGTTTCGAAATCGCTGCTTGAATCTTGCAGCAGATCGGCGAATTCCACCGCGTCTTCGAATCCACAGTTCATGCCCTGGCCGTGAAACGGCACGATCGCGTGCGCGGCGTCGCCGATCAGCAGGGCGCGACCGCGCAGATGCCAGCGCTCCAGGTACAGAGTGCCGAGGATGCCGGTCGGGTTCGCGTCGAAATCTTTTTCCAGATCGGGAATCAGCGGCAGTGCGTCGGCGAAGTCGCGCGCGAACAGCGCGCGCGCATCGGCGCCATTGCGCACGGTATCGAAACCGGGATTTGTCTGATTCGATGAAGAATGATTCGGCATGAACAGGGTGACGGTGAAACTTCCTTCCGCATTCGGCAGTGCGATGCACATGTAGTTGCCGCGCGGCCAGATGTGCAGGGCGTTGGGTTCCATCGCGAACAATTCCCCCCTCTCCCGCTGGCGGGAGAGGGTTGGGGTGAGGGTGGTGTCAGGCAGTTTGCTGAGCTGAGGAATCTCCAGCTCCTTGTAGCCGTGTTCGAGCGGCTCGAAACGCTCGCGCAGGTCCGAATGCGCGTCCATCGCCGCGCGCAACGCCGAACCTGCGCCATCCGCGCCGATGATCGTTTTCGCTTCGTGCGTGCGGATCGATCCAGCGTCGTCGCCGAAATGCAATGTCGACGAATCCCAATCGACCGAATCGAGGCGTTGGCAGAAATGAATGCGCGCGCCGGCCTGTTCGGCGGCGTCGAGCAGGGCCATGTTCAGCGCGCCGCGGCTGACCGACCAGATCACTTCGGAATCGTCGCGGCCGTAGCGCAACAGCTCGGTATGGCCGTCGAGACGATGCACCATGCGCCCGCGCATCATCACCGCGAGCTTGCCGATGCGGTCCTGCAATCCGGCCACGCGCAGGCCATGCCAGCCGCGTTCGGCCAGGGCGAGGTTGATCGAACGCCCGCCGATGAAACCATGGATGCGCGGATCAGGCCGGCGCTCGAACACGGTCACGGCGAATCCGCGCTGGGCGAGCAAGGTGGCGGCAAGCGCACCGACGAGGCCGGCGCCGATCAGGGTGATTTCAGGCTTCATTGGCAAAGTGTAGCAGTCGGACGATGCGTGACTTTCGGGGTATTGGCCGCAACCGGATTCGCCACTAGGATGGCCGCTTCATTCGAGGGGAATACCGATGCGCAAACTTGTCCTGGGTTCGATGGTGGCACTGGGTTGCCTGGCGCTTGCGCCGGCATGGTCTGCCGACAAGCCAGCCACGGAAAAGCACGAGGACACGTCCGCTGCGACACCGGTCAAGGCACACAAGGTCGAGACTTCGGGTAGTGTTTCCGTCGAAGGCAAGAAGCTCGACTACAAGGCCATCGCCGGCACCATCCTGCTCACCGGCAAGGACGAGGACAAGGACGATCCTACCGCGAGCATCTTCTACGTCGCTTACATCAAGAGCGGCGTGGACAGCGCCAAACGCCCGCTGACCTTTCTCTACAACGGCGGGCCGGGATCGTCCACCGTATGGCTGCACATGGGCGCGTTCGGTCCGAAGCGCGTGGTCACGCTGGACGACGAGCACACGCCGGCGGCTCCGTACCAGTTGATCGACAACAACTACAGTTTGCTCGACGCGTCCGATCTTGTCTTCATCGACGCGCCCGGCACGGGATTCTCGCGCCTGCTCGTCAACGAGAAGGACAAGGCCAAGCGCGCGGCGGCGATGAAGGAACGCGGCAAGGAATTCTACGGCGTCGACCAGGATGCCCAGGCCTTCGCCCAGTTCATCACCAGGTTCCTGACCGAATACGGACGCTGGAACTCGCCCAAGTACCTGTTCGGCGAAAGCTACGGCACCACGCGTTCGGCGGTGTTGGCCAACGTGCTCACGACCCAGCAGAGCGTGGACCTGAACGGCGTGATCTTGTTGTCGCAGATCCTGTCGTTCGCCAACGACATCGACGCGCCGCAGTACAACCCAGGCGTCGACCAGCCCTATGCGCTGGCGTTGCCGACCTATGCGGCGACGGCCTGGTACCACAAGAAACTGCCGAACCAGCCGGCCCAGCTCGAACCGTTTCTGAAAGAGGTCGAGCAGTTCGCGATGACCGACTACACGGTCGCGCTCGCGGCCGGCGCCACGCTCGATCCCGAACGGCGCCGCGCGATCATCGCCAAATTGCACGACTACACCGGCCTGCCGGAGTCCTACATCGACAAGGCCAATCTGCGCGTGTTCGGCGGCGAGTTCGAGAAGACTCTGCAGGATTCGGCGGATTTGACCACGGGCCGTCTGGATACGCGTTTTTCCGGCCCGAGCATGGATCCGCTCGAGCAGCAGTCGGCCTACGATCCGCAATCGGCCGCGATCAGTTCGGCCTATGTGTCGATGTTCAACGACTATGCGCGGCGCACGCTCAAGTTCGGCGACGGCATGACGTTCCACGAATTCGGCGATGTGTATCCGTGGGATTGGAAACATGCCGCGCCCGGACTGCCGCCCGGGTTTTTCCCGTCATCGACGAACGTGATGTCGGATCTGGCGGTGGCGATGAAATACAACCCGCAGTTGCATGTCTTGTTGAGCGGCGGTTACTACGACCTGGCAACGCCGTATTTCGCAGCCGTGTATGAAATGCGCCACCTGCCGATTCCGGCGAAGTTGCAGTCCAACATCGAGTACGCGTTCTTCCCGTCCGGCCACATGGTCTACGCGCACGAGGAATCGCTGAAAAAACTGCATGACGTGACGGCGGCGTTCATCGGCCGCACCGACAACGTGAGTCACTGAGACTTCCGCCGCGGCCGGCGCGACGCTGTCTTCAGCCTGTCAGCCGGGTGGTGGACATGCGGCGCTGCAACTCGGATTCGGGGAATCCCAGCGCCACCGTGATCTGCTGCAGGAAGCGCATCTCGCCAGGGCGGATGCGCGCGTCGGCTGCGGCCAGACGCAGCAGGCCGGTGTAGATCCGGTCGACTTCGGGCGAGCCGGGCTTGAAGTCGCCGAACAGCCGGCGCACGTCCGATTTGAAATCGTAATCGCGGCGGCAGCCGGTGGCGAACGATTCCGTGGCGACCTGGCGTGCGCGCGCGCTGAACTTGAATTCGTCCATCATCTTGTTGGTGAACGCGGCTTCTTCGGTTGAGACAATGCCATCGGCGCGCGCCATCGCGCCGAGCAGGCCGAATGAAACCTGGATCAACAATTCCTGGCGCGGATCGAGTTTGCCGCTGAACAGTTCGCCGAATGCGTTCTTTACATCGCGGAACAGGCTGCCGCTCGCGGCGGCGGTGTCGCTGGACATGACGATTCCCTCCCCGTGGATGGGCAGATGTTGCGCCAGATCGCGCGAAATGAAAAGACGCGGCGGGGTCAGTGTTGCGACTTCACCCAGTGCTCGTACTGGGTCTTGCCGATGCTGCCGGCGTGATGCGCGATGTAGTCGAAATCGTTCAACAGCGGCGGATAGGCGTTGGCTTCTTCGCGCGTGATCCTGCCGTTGTGGTTCGCGTCCAGCGTGGCGAAGGCGGGAGG
This sequence comes from Pseudomonadota bacterium, assembly GCA_018241165.1. GTDB lineage: Bacteria > Pseudomonadota > Gammaproteobacteria > Xanthomonadales > Rhodanobacteraceae > Rudaea. The sequence goes on along the minus strand of JAFEEK010000019.1, from coordinate 8,137 downwards.
CGGTCCGTAATGATCGGGCGCCGGCTGGCCGGAGGTCAGGGTGACGCGGGTGCCGTTGGCTTGAGTGAAATGGACGGTCTGGTCCTGGGCGTATGCGCCGGCACTGGCAAGCAGCGCGGCGGCGGCAAGCAAGGTGAGCGTGCGGTTCATGGCATTCTCCTGTCGTCGTTCGCGGATACACTTCATCAATTGGAGTGAAGCGTCCGCATGGGCAGACCGGAAACCGGAAACGAAGTTCGGATATCCGCGCAGCAGGCGCGCAACCTGCACCTGGCCGTTCAGGGATTGCTCACGCCCGCCCGCGCGCGGGCCACGCGGGCGCGCGTACTGGCGGCGATCGCGCGCATGCGCGTGTTGCAGATCGACACCATCAATGTCGTCGCGCGCAGTCCGTATCTCGTGCTGTTTTCCAGACTCGGCCACTATGCGCCGCACTGGCTGGACGAGCTGCTCGCTCGCGGAAAAATCTTCGAGTGCTGGGCGCATGAAGCCTGCTTCGTGCCGATGGACGATTACGTCCTGCATCGCGGCCAGTTCGACGCGCGCGCCGGACATTGGGCGCACCAGCGCGCGGCGCGCATGCACCGCGAACATCGCGCATCGATGGACAAGCTGCTTGCGCACATCCGCGGCCACGGTCCGGTGAAGTCGTCGGATTTCGAGCGTCAGCCGCGCGCGCAGCCGGGCTGGTGGGAATGGAAGGACGAAAAACGCTGGCTCGAGGCCTGGTTTGCGCTTGGCGAGCTGATGATTGCGCGACGCGACGGTTTCCAGCGTGTCTACGACTTGACCGAGCGCGTGCTGGCGCGCGCGAAGGTCGATACCGCGGCATTTTCGCCGGTGGATGCGTCAAGGCAATTCACGCTCGGCGCGGTGCGTGCACTCGGCATCGCGCAGGCGCGCTGGATTGCGGACTACTTTCGCAGCGGGCGCAAGCACAAGGACGCCGACCTGGACGATTTCGTCGCCGCCGGCGAACTGATTCGCGTGCACGTGCGCGGTTGGGAAAACTGCGGCTATGTGCATCGCGAACACCTTGCCCCGTTGCGTCGTGCGCAGCGCTCGGCCTTGCGCGCCACGCATACGACGCTGCTGTCGCCGTTCGATCCGGTGGTCTGGGACCGCGAGCGTGCGCTGTCGATGTTCGATTTCGATTATCGGCTGGAATGCTACACGCCCGCGCACAAGCGTCGTTACGGCTATTTCGTGCTGCCGATCCTGCATCGCGGAAGCCTGATCGGCCGGCTCGATGCCAAGGCGCACCGCGGCGAAGGCGTGTTCGAGATCAAGTCGATCGATCTGCAAACCGGGGTGGCGCCGGACGATGAATCGATCGCCGACGTGGCCGGCGCGATCCGCGAATGCGCCGACTGGCACGCGACGCTGCGCGTCATCGTGCGCAAGTCCGATCCGCCGGCGTTTGCCAGGCAATTGCGCAAGGCGTTGGCGATGATTGAATAAGGAAATTACGCCTCGGCCCAGCGCCGCAACAGGTTCGCGTGCGCCTTGTTGACCAGATCCAGGGCGCGCGCGTCGCCCTGGGATTCCAGCAACAGCGCCCGCGCGCGGGCCAGATCGGCGAGCGTTTCGCGCGCGCCCGTGTCGCGTACGTGGCTCTGGATCCAGGCGACCGCGACCATGCGTTCGCCGCGCGTGATCGCGCGCACGCGATGCAATTGCCCGGTCGGATAGCACACCAGGCTGCGCGCCGGCAATTTCACCAGTATTTCGCCGCTGCCCGTTTCCAGCGCCAGTTCGCCGCCATCGAATTCGCCGGGGTCGTTAAGGAACAAGGTCACAGACAAGTCGGTGCGCCATGTCGTTGCGTCGCCCATCAGGGGACTGTCCACGTGCGCGCCGTATTCCATGCCGGTGCGGTAGCGCGACACCAACAGCGAGTGCAACTGGCGCGGATACACGGCGTCGCGGAAATTGGCGTGGCGGCGCAGCGCCGCGAGCACGATGGACGAGATCGCGGCGACCTGCGGCGCATCGCGCTGGATCTGTTCGTTGTTCTTGCGCGCGGCCAGACTCGCACCGGCGGTCTGGCGGCCGTCGACGAACTCGGCGGTCGCGACCAGATCGAGAATCGCGCGATGTTCCTGCGAAGTTATGACATCGGCAAAGGTCAGGATCATCTACGGCATTCCGAAGCCGTCGGCGAAGATGCGGTCGCCGCAGGCCAGGGTCAGTCCAGTTCGATCCGCGCCAAAGCTGTCCGCATTGTCGCGCGAGCTTGTTCCGGAATTACCGGCACCATTTTCCGAGAAAACATTGGCGCAACCGGCAAACGTCGGCAACGTGGTCGGCATGCCCTGATTGTTGCCGTTGCCATTGTCGATCGAGGGGATCGCCGCAATCGCGCCGCCTTTGCCAAGACCGGGAAGGCCCGGCGAGCCGGTTCCACCCGCGGCGGCATTGGTGTAGAAGTTGGAATTCTGGATCGTGACGTGCCCGGCGCGCGCGAAAATCGCGCCGCCGAATCCGCCGCCGGCGCCACCGCCACCTTCGGATACGCCGCCGCCGCCAATGCCGGGCGATCCGCTGGTGCCAGAGGGCGATCCGAATCCACCGGCGCCGGCACCGCCGCCGAAACCTCCATTGCCACCAAGTCCGGCCCCAACGACGTTGCCTGCACTGCCGCCGGCGCCGCCGCCACCGCCAAAACCGCCCGATGCACCAGTACCGGCGATCGTCGGGCAACCCGATTGGGTGCAGATGCCGGCTCCGCCGCCACCGCCGCCGCCAAATCCACCGGCACCGCCGGGCCTGGAGGCATTGCTGGGATTACCGCCGCCGCCGCCGCCGCCACCGCCGCCCAATCCGCCATTTTCGCCGCCCAGCGAGCCGGACGTGCCCATCGTACCCTGACCGCCGAGTCCGCCGAAACCGCCGCCATTGCCGCCGTTGCCTCCGCCTTCGCCGCCGAAGGTGCCAGCGCCGCCGCCGCCGCCTCCGCCGAAACCGCCCGAGCCGCCCACATGGCCGGCGAAGTTGTTGGAAAGGTCGAAGGCGCCGCGACCGCCCGCGCCATACATGCCGCCGCCACCGCCGCCGCCCTTGGCAAACGTCGAATCGACGGTTCCGACGCTGCCGGAACTCGATCCACCCGTGGCGTGGTTGCTGTTGAACGTGACATTGCTGACGGTCAGATTACCGTCGAAGACGAAGATCGCGCCGCCCAAACCCGCACCGCCGCCGCCGCCATCATTCGCACTGCCGCCCGTGGCAACGCCGCCACTCAGGATGAGATTGCTCAGACTCACGGTTGGCGCATGCGTATCGTCGCCGACGAAAAACAATCGATGATGGGTGTCGCCGCTGATGGTCGCCGCGGCCACGGAACCGGTGATCGTCATGTCGGCGGTGATGCGAGGCAACTCCGCCGTCAGCGCCTGGTTGGCGACAACAAGCAGGTTGTTGGCGCCGCCGCCTTCATTCAAGCAATTGCCGGTGGCGGTTCCCGTATTGGCCGTGACGATCGCGTTGGCCAGCGAGCACGTCGAACCATCGACAACGATCGACCCGGCGTTGGCGGAAGCGGAAACGATCGTGAGAATGGCGCCGGCGAGTGCCGAACGCTGAGGCATGCGTTGCGATGGCATCGGAATTTCCCCATGTGGACGGCGCCGATGCTAGCACTTCGCGCCCCACATGCGCGGGGTGGATCCGATGGCTTTGATGAAGCGCCGGGAGCGTCGCTCACGGCGCCTTTGCGTGCGTACCCGGCTGGTAGGTTCCGGCCTGCGAGCGGAATGGAATCGCGAGGCGGTTCCAGCCGTTGATCGCGATGATCGCAAGCGAAAGATCGACCAGTTCCCTGTCGCTGAAGTGCTGGCGCGCCTCGTCGTACAAGGCATCAGGCACATCGTTGCCGGCGATGCGGGTCAGCGCTTCGGTCCAGGCGAGCGCGGCGCGTTCGCGCGCGCTGTAGAACGGCGCTTCGCGCCAGGCATCGAGCAGATACAGGCGCTGTTCGGTTTCCCCGGCCGCGCGCGCGTCCTTGCTGTGCATGTCCAGGCAATAGGCGCAGCCGTTGATCTGCGAAGCGCGCATCTTCACCAGTTCCAGCAGCGTGTGCTCGATGCCGCAACCGTCGACATGCGCCTGCAGGGCGCGCATCGCCTTGAAGCCATCCGGCGAAGCCGCGTAATAGTTCAATCGCTGGGTCATGGCGGATCTCCTTGTGAAAATCTATGGTTCAGCCGCGCGCCCCGCCGGGCTTGCAATGCGGATGCAGGCTGGCGGCAGCCGCAGGCCGCGCCGCGATGCGCGCGAACCACGGGCCGATGGCGGGCAGGGCATGGTCGAAGGGCTGGCCGGCCGAGTCTGCGAAATCCAGCCACACGTACAGCCAGATGTCGGCAATGGTGAAGCGGTCGCCGGCAAGGAACTGCCGTCCGGCGAGCATCGCGTCGAGCCATGAAATGCGGTCTTGCGCCACGCGCTTCAAGCCCGCAGCCGCCTCCGGAGCGGTCGGGATGCGGCCGGTGAAGCGATTGAGGCCTTCGGCGTAGTGGTAGGCGTTGTGGATGAATTCGGTGATGTTTAGCTCGGCGCGGCGCTGCCATTGGCGCGTGAGCGCGCGTTCTTCCGGTGTCGAGCCGATGAGTGCGGGCGCCGGATGCCGTTCCTCCAGAAATTCCATGATCGCGACGGCCTCGGCGATGCAGGTTCCGTCGTCGAGCAGCAGCGCCGGCGTCTGTCCGGCCGGATTGCGCGCCAGATACGGCGCCTGCCGGTTCTCGCCGCCAAACACGTCGATCTGCCGGGTCGGCAAGTGCAGGCCTTTTTCCAGCAGGTACAGGCGCACCGTGCGCGGCGCTGGACTCAGGGCATCGAACAGCAACATGGCGTCAGTGGAACGGCAGCGGCTTGTCGTGGCCTGCAGCCGGGTGCATGAAGAAGTCGTGCAGGTATTTCTCGCCTTCGTCGTCGAGGATGGTAACGACGGTTTTCAATTCCGGATGCTGCTCGCGGATTCGCCGCGCGGCAATCATGTGCGCGCCGGAACTCGGTCCGCAAAACAGTCCGCGCGTGCGTGCGAGCTTGCGCATTTCCGCCACGGCGTCGGCGCTGGCGACGCTGGTCGTGTCGCGCACGAGGTCGCGGTGGTGGGCGAAAATCCCCGGCACGAAACCATCCGAAATGCCTTCGATCTGGTGCAGGGCGACTTCGCCGCAAAGGATGGTGCGCGATTCGGAGGGTTCCATCGCGAACAGGCGCACGCCCGGGTTGACCTTGCGAAACGCCTGGCCGACGCCGATCAGCGTGCCGCCGGTGCCGACGCCGTGGACGAAGGCATCCGGCACGCGACCTTGCGGCAGTTGCGAAAGGATTTCGGGTCCGAGCCACTCGCGGTTTTCCTCCACGTTCCATTCGGATTCGAATTGGCCGGGAAAGAAGAATCCGGGCTGGCGCCCGAGTTCGCGCGCACGCTCCAGCGCGGCATTGACGTGAAAGCTGCCGCAGAACAATACCTCGGCGCCGAACGCGCGCGAGATCGCGACGCGCTCGCTCGACAGGCCTTCGGGCATCACCACAATCATGCGGTATCCCTTCACCGCCGCGACCATCGCGAACGCATTGCCGGTGTTGCCGCTGGTCGCCTCGACGATGGTGTCGCCCGGCTTGAGTTGTCCGGCGGCTTCGGCGCGTTCGACAATGTACTTGGCGATACGCGCCTTGATCGAGCCGGAAGGATTGAGGAATTCGCACTTGGCGAATATGCCGTCGATCTTGAGCAACGGCGTGTCGCCGATGGCATCGAGGATGTTCGTGGAAACGCTGGCGTAGCGAATCGGCATCGACGTGCTCCGTCAGCGTTCGAGGTACGGCAACTTGTCCGGCACGCCGTCCCACTGTTTGGCATCGGGCAATTCGTCGATCTTGGCGGCGATCACCGGCCAGACTTTGGCGAGTTCCGCATTGATGCCGAGGAAGTGTTCCATGCCCGCCGGCACGTCCTGCTCGGGAAAAATCGCCTCGGCCGGGCATTCGGGCACGCACAGCGTGCAGTCGATGCACTCCTCGGGATCGATCGCGAGGAAATTCGAACCTTCGTGGAAGCAGTCTACCGGACACACTTCCACGCAATCGGTGTATTTGCACTTGATGCAGTTGTCGGTGACGACGTGAGTCATGGCCCGCGATTACAGCAATCGACGACCGCCGATTATGCGCTCGCTGCGCGAAGATTTCCTGATGCGGGTCAAGTGGACGATGATTGGATGTTGCGTGGTCGTCGACACAAACAAAAAAGCCAACCGGGATGCGGTTGGCTTCTTGTCTGAGAGTGGTGGAGCGGAGGAGGATCGAACTCCCGACCTTCGCATTGCGAACGCGACGCTCTCCCAGCTGAGCTACCGCCCCACGTTATTTCAGCCGTCCTCCTGACGGCAAAGAACAGACCAGCATCCATGCTGGACTTTCAATTGGAGCAGGGCATCCTGCCGCAACTTTCGCGTCGCTCAGCCCGAAGGAAATTCGGGCTGGCTCCCGCCACGCTGGTGTGTGGCGTTGGCGCTTCCTGCGTCAAGGCCGCTTTGGGCACGCCCTTCCATGGCGGGCGCGCATCATACCTGCTTGGGCGCATCCGATTCAAGGAATCCGCGCAATGCGGCGTAGTCGTTGGCCAGCGACTGCGAATGCGAGGGACGCGCGAGCAATTCGGCCAAGGCAGGCGGTACGGGCACGGGTTGCCCGATCAGCGGCTCGACGATGCCTTCGAACTTGGCCGGATGCGCGGTGGCGACGACGCACCAGGCGCCGTCGGTGCCTTTTGTGCGCAGGGTTTCCAGCATGCGGATCGCGGTCGCTGTATGTGGACAGAACACTTCGTCGAAACGTGTGTGGCGGTCGCCGATCGTGGTGCGGATCGCCGCATCGTCGATCGTCTCGACGGCGAATTCGCGGCGCAGCGCATCGGTATCCGGATACAGCCAGCGCAGGCGCTCGAAGTTGCTGGGCGCGCCGACATCCATCGCGTTGGCGAGCGTGGCGATGCTGTCGCGAGGCTGGTAATCCTCGCCATAGAAAAAGTCGGGCAGGGTGCGATTCGCATTGGTCGCCAGCGCGATGCGCCCGATCGGTAAACCTGCGGCGCGCGCGAGCATGCCCGCGAACGCGTTGCCGAGATTGCCGGTCGGCACCACGAAGTTCAGCGCTGCGCCGTGTGCGCAATGATGCGTCAATGCGGCCTGCGCATAGTAGGCCATCTGCGGCAGCAGGCGGCCGAGGCTGATGCTGTTGGCCGATCCCAACGGGTTGCGTTCGCGCAAGCTCGCATCGGACAACGCCTGCTTGACCATGCGTTGGCAGTCGTCGAAGGATCCGTCCACGCGCAGCGCGTGGACATTGCCGCCGAAACAGCCGAGTTGATGTGCCTGGCGCGGCGAGACTCGGCCATCGGGGTAGAGGATCGCGACGCGGAATCCCGGCAGGCCGGCGAATGCCGCGCCGACCGCGGCGCCGGTGTCGCCGGACGTCGCGACCAGAATCGTCAGCGGTTGCTCGCCCAGGCGCGGAATGCGGCGCATGCAGGCGGCGAGGAAGCGCGCGCCGAAATCCTTGAACGCCGCTGTCGGGCCGTGGAAAAGCTCCAGCACGAAATCGTTCGGCGTCGCGAGCGACCGCAGCGGCGCAGGAAACGTGAACGCTTCGGCGCATATCGAAAGCAACTCGGATTCCAGCGCATCGCCCGCGAAAAACGGCGTGAGCAAGCGTGTCGCAATCTCGGAAAGCGATTCGAGTCCGGCGAAATCTTCCGGAACAAGACGCGGCAAGGATTGCGGAACATACAGGCCGCCATCCGGCGCGAGGCCCGCGGCGATGGCGTCGCTCAGGCTGGCCGCCGGCGTGCTGCCGCGTGTGCTGACATAGTTCATGGAATGACTCGCGCCGCTGGCCCGTTCACCGGCGAAACGTAGCTTTCGCTGGCAAATCCGGCGCTGGCGAATGCAGCGCGCATCGCCGGCGCGGAAGATTCGGCGGCGTCGCGCGATTCGAACCAGGCGAACACGCTGGGACCTGCGCCGGAAATGCTCGATCCCATCGCGCCATTGTCGAGTGCTGCCTGTTTCACCTGCGCGAATCCGCCGATCAACGGCGCGCGCCGCGGTTCGACGAGCACATCGCG
>JAFEEK010000199.1 GCA_018241165.1 Pseudomonadota bacterium | reverse complement strand
GCGGCGCGCGACGACATCAAGCGGTTGTACGATTTCCTGCTGGATCACGACATCATCGCCGCGCAACACGCACTGAAGGCAATCGTCGAAGGCGTGGACATCCTTCGACAGTTTCCTTTCGCCTGTCGCAAGGTCGATCCGGGCAACCCTTTGTTGCGCGAACTGCTGGTGTCATTCGGCGCATCCGGCTATGTGCTCGTGTACGAAATCGACGACGAACATACCGTCACCATTCTCGCCGTGCGCCACCAGCGGGAAGACGACTATCATTGACCATGGCGCAAGAGGTTATCTTGCGCATTCTGCCTTGGGGAACCTTAGACGATGACGAACACCGCCGACGCGCCGTTGCCGCGCCAGATTCCCTACATCATCGCGACCGAAGGCTGCGAGCGCTTCGGTTTTTACGGCATGCGCAACATCTTGACGCCGTTCCTGGTGTCGACGCTGTTGCTGTTCCTGCCGCTCGCGGATCGCGGCGGCGCGGCCAAGGACGTGTTCCACACCTTCGTCATCGGCGTGTATTTCTTCCCGCTGCTCGGTGGCTGGATTGCCGACCGCTTCGCCGGCAAATATCCGACGATCCTGTATCTGTCGATGGTCTATGTCGCGGGTTTCGTCTGCCTTGCGCTGTTCGTGGACAACCGCACCGGTTTCTACACCGGATTGTTCCTGATCGCGCTCGGCTCGGGCGGTATCAAGCCACTGGTATCGGCCTTCGTCGGCGATCAGTTCGACTCGAGCAACAAGCATCGCGCGAAAGTCGTCTACGACGCGTTTTACTGGATCATCAATTTCGGCTCGTTCTTCGCGTCCTTGCTGATGCCGGTGTTCCTGCGCGGCTTCGGCCCGGCGATCGCGTTCGGGATTCCCGGCGCCTTGATGGCGATCGCGCTGCTGGTGTTCTGGATGGGCCGCAAACGCTACGTCAACGTGCCGCCGACACCGGCGAATCCGCACTCGCTGCTGCGCGTGGCGCGCACGGCGTTGCTCGCGCGCGAGCCGGGGCAGGCGCGTCCGGGACTGGCGGTTGCGATTATCGGCGCGATTGCGGCGCTGGCCTGCCTTGCCTGGATTCCACAACTCGGATTCGTGATCGGCGTGTGCCTGTCGCTCGGCGCGCTGATTGCGTTTGGCGGCGTCGGCACGTCGTTGCAGCTCGAACGCGCGCGCGGCGCGCATCCGGACGAAGCGGTGGATGGCGTGCGCGTGGTGCTGCGCGTGCTGATCGTGTTCGCGCTGGTGACGCCGTTTTGGTCGCTGTTCGACCAGAAGGCCTCGACCTGGGTGTTGCAGGGCGCGCAGATGACCAAGCCCGGATGGTTTCACGAGGCGCAGATGCAGGCGCTGAACCCGATGTTGGTGATGCTGATCATTCCGTTCAACAACCTCGTCGCGTTTCCGCTGCTGCGCCGCTTCGGCATCGAGCCGACCGCGTTGCGGCGCATGGGCACCGGTATCGCGTTGGCGGGCGTGGCATGGATCGTCGCCGGGACGTTGCAGCTTGCCATCGATGCAGGCGCTGCGGTATCGATCGCGTGGCAGATCGTGCCGTATGTGTTCCTGACCCTGGGCGAAGTGCTGGTTTCGGCCACCGGGCTGGAATTCGCCTACAGCCAGGCGCCGCGTTCGATGAAGGGCGCGATCATGAGTTTCTGGATGCTCTCGGTCACCTACGGCAACCTGTGGGTGCTGCTGGCAGATGCCGGTATCCGCAACGACACGGTTACCGGGTGGGTAACCGCGTCGGGCCTGCACGAAACCGCATTCCTGATGTTCTTCTTCGCGGGCTTCGCCTTGCTCACGGCATTCGTATTCGCGTTGTATGCGCGTCGCTATCCGATGCAGGATTTCTACCGCGTTTAAGAGAAGTTCCGATTTTGATCGTCATTCCGGCGGAAGCCGGAATCCATCTTGATTTTCCTTCCATCACATCGAGATCAAAATGGACCCCGGCTTTCGCCGGGGTGACGAAGCCTGGGTTGATTGGGTTCAGGCGGTTTTCGCTTCATCTTTCAATGACTGCATGTCGATCACGAAGCGATATTTCACGTCGCTCTTGAGCATGCGCTCGTAGGCGGTGTTGATGTCGCGCATCGCGATCGTCTCGATGTCGCTGACGATGCCGCGTTCGGCGCAGAAATCGAGCATCTCCTGGGTTTCCGGAATGCCGCCGATCAGTGAACCGGCCAGCGCGCGGCGCTTGAAGATGAGGTTGAACACCTGCGTGGACGGATGCGGCGTGGCCGGTGCGCCGACCAGGCACATGGTGCCGTCGCGCTTGAGCAGGTTGAGGAAAGCATCCAGATCGTGCGGCGCGGCCACGGTATTGACGATCAGGTCGAAGCGGTTCGCCTGTTTGGCCATTTGCTTGGCGTCTTTGGAAATCACCACGTCATCGGCGCCAAGGCGCTTGGCGTCGGCCTCCTTGCCGGGCGAGGTGGTGAACAGCGTCACGCGCGCGCCCATCGCGTGCGCGAGCTTCACGCCCATGTGGCCGAGTCCGCCCAAGCCGACGATGCCGACGGTCTTTCCGGGACCGGCCTTCCAGTGCTTGAGCGGCGAATACGTGGTGATGCCGGCGCACAGCAGCGGCGCGACCGCGGCGAGATCGCCTTTGTGGCGGATCGCCAGAACGAAACCTTCGTCAACCACAATGTGCGTGGAATAACCGCCGAACGTGTGACCGCCTTCCGCAGCCGAAGCCGGGCCGTTGTATGTGCCGACGAATCCGTTTTCGC
>JAFEEK010000198.1 GCA_018241165.1 Pseudomonadota bacterium | reverse complement strand
TCCATGCGCTCGATCAGGCGCGCGGCGCGGTTGTAGCCGATCTTCAATCGGCGCTGCACGCCGGAAATGGAGGCGCGGCGCGATTCAGTGACGATGGCCACGGCCTTGTCGTAAAGCTCGTCGTAGTCGCCCTCGCCTTCCTCGGCGTCTTCGGGCAAACCGGATTCACCAACGACGCGACCGTCGCCAAGCGACTGCACTTCCGCGAATACGTTCTCGATGTAGTCGGGTTTGCCCTGATTGCGTAGATGCGCGACCACTTTGTGCACCTCGTCGTCGCCGACGAAGGCGCCATGCACGCGCTCGGGTGTCGCGGTGCCGGGCGGCAGATACAACATGTCGCCATGGCCGAGCAGCGTTTCCGCGCCAGACTGGTCCAGGATTGTGCGCGAATCGATCTTGCTCGACACCTGAAACGCGATGCGCGTGGGAATATTCGCCTTGATCAAACCGGTGATCACGTCCACCGACGGGCGTTGCGTGGCGAGGATCAGGTGCACGCCGGCCGCGCGCGCCTTCTGCGCGAGGCGCGCGATCAGTTCCTCCACCTTTTTGCCGACGATCATCATCATGTCGGCGAATTCGTCGATGATGACGACGACGTAGGGCAGCGGCTCCAGCGTCGGCACCACGATGGGCTGCGTGGTGTTTTCCGGCGGCTTGAACAGCGGATCGGATAGCGGCTTGCCGCTGTCGATGGCGTCTTTCACTTTCTTGTTGAAACCGGCGAGATTGCGCACGCCGACTGCCGCCATGAGCTTGTAACGCCGTTCCATCTCGGCCACGCACCAGCGCAGTGCGTTCGCGGCCTCCTTCATGTCGGTGACGACCGGCGCGAGCAGGTGCGGTATGCCTTCGTAGACCGAAAGCTCCAGCATCTTCGGGTCGATCATGATCATGCGCACGTCGCGCGCGGTGGCCTTGTAGAGCAGGCTCAGCACCATCGCGTTCAGCGCCACCGACTTGCCCGATCCGGTAGTGCCTGCGACCAGCAGATGCGGCATCTTGGCCAGGTCCACGACCATCGGCCGACCGCCGATGTCCTTGCCGAGCGCCAGCGCCAGCGGCGATTTCACCGCGTCGTAGCGTTCCGAGCGCAGGATTTCGGACAGATACACGATCTCGCGGTTCGCGTTCGGGATTTCCAGGCCAATGACGGATTTGCCCGGGATCACGTCGACCACGCGCACGCTGATCACCGACAGGCCGCGCGCGATGTCCTTGTCCAGGTTGCTGATCTGCGAACCCTTGATGCCGGCCGCCGGCTGCAATTCGAAGCGCGTGATCACGGGACCCGGAAACACGCCGACCACATGAGCGTCGATACGAAAATCCTTGAGCTTGAGCTCGACCTGGCGCGACAGGGCCTCGAGCGTTTCCTCCGAATAACCCTTGACCTGCTGCTGCGGCTCGTCGAGCAACGACAGCGGCGGCAGATCCGAATCGGCGATGCCGGAGAACAGCGGAATCTGCTGCTCGGCTTCGGCGCGCTTGCTCTTTTCGATCGGCGCCAGGGTCGGCTCGATCTTGATCGGATCGCGCCGCGATTGCTTGACCGTCTCGATCTTGCGCGTTTCCTCGCGTTCGCTGCGCGCTGCGCGCGCGACGCGGATGTCGGCGGCCTTGCGCGTGCCGGCACCGAGCCAACCCAGGACCGTCAGCGTACCGCGGCCGATCGCGTCCATCACGCGGAACCACGACACGCCTGTCGCCAGAGTCAGCGCGACGAGAAAAATGGCAAGCAGGAACAGGCTCGCGCCAAGTTGGCCAAACCCCCTGCGCAGCAAATCGCCGACGATTTGTCCAAGCACACCGCCGGCGCCGACCGGCAAACCGGGGCCGGTGAACTCCAGATGGGCCAAGCCAGTGCCACCGATGAAAAACGCGACGCCACCAATCAGCCGGAACGTGGGTTCCAGCGGGGACTTCTGGTCGCCATCCGTGCGAAACAAGGCCAGGCCGACGGTTAGCAGCAACAGCGGAAATGCGTAGGCGAGGTAACCGAACAACGAAAATGCGATGTCGGCGATCCAGGCGCCGATCGCGCCGCCGAGGTTGCTGATCCCATGAGTCTGCGCGGCGGCGTGGTTCCAACCCGGATCGTTCGCGCTATAGGTCAGCAGGCACAGCAACAGGTAGACGGCGATCGGCGCGAGCAGCAGGAACGCCGCTTCGCGCAATCGCCGTTGCATCGCCTCGGCCGGATCGCTGCCGGATTTGATCTTCGAATCGCGCGCCACCGCGTGAATCTACTTTAATTGCACTAAGCAAGTAATTGTTTTCAAGATAGTTTCATGCCTTTCAATGCCGGATGAACGAGTTTGCCGTTCTCCACATTGATGCCGCTGGCCAGCGGTGCGAACTTCTTCCAGTTCTTGTCCGAGGCAAGGCGGTTCACATACGGCAGGATCGCCGCGCAAATCGCCTGCGACGAGGTCTGCGGCACCGCGCCCGGCATGTTGGTGACGCAGAAATGGGTGACGCCATCCACGACATAGGTCGGATCGGCATACGTGGTCGGCCGGGACGTCTCGAAACAGCCGCCCTGATCGATGGAAATATCCACGAGCACCGAGCCCGGCTCCATCGATTTGATCATCTTGCGCGTGACCACGTGCGGCGCCTTGGCACTGGGAATCAGCACCGCGCCGATGACGAGGTCGGCGGTCATGAGTTCGCGCGCAACGGTTTCTTCGTAGGGATACAGCGCGGTGATGTTCGGCGCGATGTTCATCATCTCGCGCAGGCGGTCGGGGCGTTTTTCGAACACGATCACGTTGGCGCCTGCGGCAGCGGCGAGTTCCGCCGAGTTGCGGCCGGCCGCGCCGGCGCCGAACACGATGACCTTGCCGCGCTCGGTCGAGGGCAGGCCGCCGAGCAGCTTGCCCTTGCCGCCCGCCGGCTGGTGCAGCAGGTGCGTGCCGATCTGCGTGGCGATGCGGCCGGCAATGATGGACATCGGCGCCAGCAGCGGCAGCGAGCCGTCGGATTCCTGCACGGACTCGAACGCGATGCCGGTCAGGCCGATGCCGAGCAAGGCCTTGGTGAGCTTCGGATCGGGTGCGAGATGCAGGTAGCAGAACAACAGGTGGTCGCGGCGCAACAGCTTGAGGTCGCCGGCGATGGGTTCCTTGACCTTGACGATCAGATCGCCCGAGTCGTAGAGCTTTTTCGCGGTCGCGGCGATCTTGACCCCGACGCGACGGTATTCGTCGTCGGAAAAGCCGCTCTTCGCGCCAGCGCCTTCCTGCACGAACACTTCATGGCCGTGGCGGACGAGGTCGGCACAGGCGGCGGGAACGAGGGCGACGCGGCCCTCGAGGGTCTTGGTTTCGGAAGGAACACCGATGCGCATGGATGACTCCGGAGTTTGGATGGATTCGCGGGCTTGATTCGGATCGCGCGGCACCCCATGCTTCGGGTTCCCGTTGCGTTCCGGCAATTCCCGAAATTATACACATGAGCACCCCCAAACATTCGCGCCTGATCATCCTCGGTTCCGGTCCTGCCGGTTACACCGCCGCTGTCTACGCAGCGCGCGCAAACCTGAAACCCACCCTGATCACCGGCCTGCAGCAAGGCGGCCAGTTGATGACCACGACCGATGTCGACAACTGGCCGGGCGACGTCGAAGGCCTGCAAGGTCCGGGTCTGATGGAGCGCATGCAAAAGCACGCCGAACGCTTCGCCACGGATATGGTTTTCGACCATATCCATACCGCGGACTTGTCGCGACGCCCGTTTCGCCTGGTCGGCGACAACGGCGAATACACGGCCGACGCGCTCATCATCGCCACCGGAGCGACGGCGAAATACCTCGGCATCGCGTCGGAAGACAAGTTCAAGGGCCAGGGCGTTTCCGCCTGCGCCACCTGCGACGGCTTCTTCTTCCGCGACCAGCACGTCGCCGTGATCGGCGGCGGCAACACGGCGGTCGAGGAAGCGTTGTACCTGGCGAACATCGCCGCCAAGGTCACCGTCGTGCATCGCCGCGACAAGTTCAAGGCCGAGAAGATCCTGCAGGACAAGCTCTTTGCCAAGCAACAAAGTGGAAAAGTGGAAATTGTCTGGAACCACGCTGTCGATGAAGTGCTTGGCGACGGCACCGGCGTCACCGGCGTGCGTTTGAAAAACGTGCAGGACGGCGCGACCCGCGACATCGCCATCACCGGCCTGTTCGTCGCGATCGGCCACACGCCGAACACCGCTTTGTTCGACGGCCAGCTCGCGATGAAGAACGGCTACATCACGATCAAGTCGGGCCTGGATGGCGGTGCCACCGCGACCAGCGTGGCCGGCGTGTTCGCCGCCGGCGACGTGGCGGACCAGGTCTACCGTCAGGCCGTGACCTCGGCGGGATTCGGCTGCATGGCGGCGCTGGATGCGGAGAAATACCTCGACAAGCTCGGCCTCGGCTAGCAGACAATCGCTCGTCATTCCGGCGAAGGCCGGAATCCATTTTGCTTCATTGGGAAAATCAAGATGGATCCCGGCTTTCGCCGGGATGACAAATATGACTCATGCGCGTTTCCATATCTCTCTGGCAAAAATCGACGCGGCGCGGTGGAACGCACTGCTCCCCGACGACAACCCATTTCTCGATCACGCATTTCTATCCGGTCTCGAACAACACGGCTGTCTCGATCCCGCGCATGGTTGGTCGCCGCACCATCTGGGACTGTACGACGGCGATGCGCTGGTCGGCGCCGCCCCGCTGTACCTGAAAACCAATTCGCACGGCGAATATGTGTTCGACTGGAGCTGGGCTCACGCCTACGCGCGTAACGGCCTCGACTACTATCCCAAGCTGTTGAGCGCGGTGCCCTACTCGCCCGTGACCGGGTCGCGGCTGCTTGGCGATACATCACTGCACGGCATGCTGATCGATGCGATGCAGTCCGAGTGCGAGCGCCTCGGACTTTCATCCGCGCATACGAATTTTTGCACGAAATCCGACGCTGATGCGTTTGCTGGTCGCGATGCATGGCTGCCGCGTTTCGACTGGCAATTCCACTGGATCAACCAGGGCTGGCGCGATTTCGCCGATTTTCTCGATGCGTTCAAGCCGAAGAAGCGCAAGAACATACGTCAGGAACGCGAACACGTGCGGCGCGCAGGGTTGCATTGCGAGATCCGCCACGGCGACGAAATCGACGCGGCAACCTGGCGGCGCATCCACGATTTGTATGTCGCGACGTTCGATGAGAAGGGAAACTATCCGGCGCTGACGCTGGATTTCTTCCGCCATCTTGGCGGGACGATTCCCCGCAATGTACTCGCCGTGCTTTGTCTGCGCGACGACGACTTGATCGCGATGGCGCTGTTTCTGCGCAGCCGCGACACGCTGTACGGACGCTACTGGGGCTGCTTCGAACACATCGCCGGCCTGCATTTCGAGGCCTGCTATTACCAAGGCATCGACTACTGCCTGCGCCATGGCCTGCATCGCTTCGAGCCCGGGGCGCAGGGCGAGCACAAGCTCGCACGCGGATTCCTGCCTACGATCACACGATCATTCCACTACGTCGCCGACGCGCGCTTCCGCGCGGCGATCGGCGATGCTCTCGCGCGCGAGGCCACTGCGCTGCAAGCCTATCGCGAGGAATTGCTCGCGCATTCGCCCTATGCCAATTTTTCCCTTCCCCCGCCGGCGGGGGAAGGTGCCGAAGGAGGATGGGGGCGAATCGTGCAATGAGCTCCATTCCCATTCTCCACGCCGGAATCCGCGAACCTTTTCCATCGGTCGCAACAGCGCAAACCAATGGCTTGCTCGCCGCGGGCGGCGACCTGTCGCCGCAGCGCCTGCTCGATGCGTATCGACACGGGATTTTTCCCTGGTATTCGCGCGGCGAACCGATTCTGTGGTGGTCGCCGGATCCGCGCACGGTGTTCGCGACAGACAAAATCCATGTTTCCACGCGCATGCAGCGCTGGCTGCGCCATTGCGATTGGTCGATTCGCGCGGATACGGATTTTCCCGCCGTCATACGCGCCTGCGCGCAGCCGCGTCCGCGCCAGCCGACAACCTGGATCACACGCGAAATGTTCGACGCCTACTGCGCCTTGCATGAGCTTGGCCACGCGCATTCGATCGAGGTTTACGAAGGGGATCGGCTGGTCGGCGGACTCTACGGCGTCGCCATCGGCCGCATGTTCTTCGGCGAATCCATGTTCAGCGCGCAAACGAACGGATCGAAGGTCGCGCTGATCGGATTGTGCCGTGCCCTGCGCGAATGGGGGTTTGCCCTGCTCGACGCACAAGTGGAATCCACGCACCTGACCACGCTGGGCGCATCCACCATGCCGCGCTCCGCCTTCGTGGCCCATGTCGCCCACGCCTGTGAACAACCCTTTCCGCCCGGTCCCTGGGATACGCGTTGGTCCATGCTGGCAACGAGAGACCTTGCGCGCTGATCGAAACGATTTCCGGATTGACGGGCCGCGATCGTGTAGAATGCCGCGCCGCAGGGGTGCCTCGCCCCTGAACAAGACAGAAAATGGCCAAAGACGACCAAATCGAAATGGAAGGCACGGTGCTCGACACCCTGCCCAACACCATGTTCCGCGTGCAACTGGAAAACGGCCACATCGTGACCGCACACATTTCCGGACGCATGCGCAAGAATTACATCCGCATCCTCACCGGCGACAAGGTCAAGGTCGAGATGACGCCCTACGACCTGACCAAGGGTCGCATCACCTACCGCATGAAATGACGGCAGCGGTTGTTCGACTAGCGCCAGTCGAACGACAAGACGTCATATTCCATGGTGCGTTCGGTCAAAGATGGCGCGAGCCACAAGTCCATTTGAAATGATTCCGCCTTGGCAGCCCCTGCCATCGCCGGGGTTTTGCCGATAACGCGCCACACGCACACAGTGGCGAGTTCTGCGGGTTCATCGAACACTTCCTGCACGACCACCGGGTGCAATCGCGGAGGATGCACGCCGCGCAGCGAGTCGAGAAGCGACTCGACATCATCGTGCGCATGCGCATGTGCTTGTTCCGAATAGTGCTGCGATTTTGCGGAAAATGACCGGATTCGTTCACGCACACGCGTCAGGTAATCCGCGCTGTTCAAACGTTGCAGTGTCCATGCGCTTGCGTCGGGGGCGGAGATGGCGCCAAAACCTTTTGCTACCGCCTGCCCGGCAATGCTTGCGGCTTCCTGGCTCGTGCACAGGCTGCCGGCAAGGTCGTGGATGCGCTGCCGAGTCTGCTGTGCGGACACAGCAGCGGCAGAGCGTATGTAGATGGGCCGTATGTCCTTGTCGTCAGCCAGTCGATAGCGAGCCGCCAGGCCCATGACCTGCGCATGCTCTCCGGCAGACTGCAGTGCCTGAAGTCGTGTGAGCACCTGCGTCTTGTTGGCGGCGAGGTCGGCTCGCACCGCCTGGGTTTCCACGCCAAGCGCGTCGCGCTGCCGCTGTGCATCGCGCGCGCGCGCGTGTTGCCGGTACCAGCGCGACACGGGCCCTAGCAATCCGAATCCGATCGCAACGATCGCAGCCGATACAAGAAACAGGGGCAAGCGTTTCATCGAATGATGCCTTGAAAAATGCGAAGCCCGCACAAGCGGGCTTCGCGGTATCACGAATGCAAGACTGTACTAGGCGCGGCGCGCTGCGAAACCGGCCATTCCCAACAAACCCAGGCCCAGCAAAACCATCGCCAGATCGTTCAGCGCCGGCGTGGGTACGGTCGCACCAGTTGGCGCGACGATCGCTGAACCAAATCCGTCAAGGTAGGCATAGCCGGCATGCCCGGTCTGTTCGCAATCGGAAGCAAGCAGGTACACCTCGATGGTGTGACCAATGCTCGCATCGGGCACGACCACATCGGCATGCTTCCAGTCCAGATACAAGTAGGAAGTTCCGCCTCCCACGGGCTGGAACTGGGTTCCGGTCTGACCCGCAAACGAAAAGTCCTCGAACAGCGTTGTGTTGGCCGTAAGATCACGCACGCTGATGAAGAAGAACGGCTGCTCTGCTGCCGTGTGCGGGGGATTGTCCAATACCACGGCATAGTCAAAACGCACATGCAGCTTGTTGTCGCCAGTATCGCGGTCGGCGGCGGTGATGGCATCGGCCTGGCTGATGAAATTCGCGTAGCCGCCAGTCGCATCATTGTTCACGCGGGCGGTATGCTTGCCCACGTGTGGCAACGTAATCGGTGCCCCGGCAAGATCCGGCCCCGCCGTCAGAATTGCGCCGCGAAAGGAGCCGCCGCTGCCAAGGTTGATATTGCTGCCATTGAATGGCTGGGATCCGGTCAGCCCCTGGTTGATGCCGAAGCCTGTCGTCCAGCTGCTGAAATCGTTCGACTCAAATCCGCCGTTTTGGAAGATTGCAAAAGCCGGCAAGGAAAAAGCAAAGAGCGCGGCTGTCGCAGCCGCCTTGCAAAAGGCACGCTTCATGAAGGTAATCCCCACAGTTGTGTTGTAAACAGACGCTCGGCAACTGCCGATCACTCGGCAACCGTCCTCATGTCCCCGGCAATAGTATGCCCAAAGAGTCCGCCCGAAACCACCTTTTGCTGGTGGACCACGCCGGGTTCACGCCAAGCGCAAACCCTTCTCTCGGAGTGGGTCAGGTTTCGACGACGGCCGGCAATTTTTCGTCGGCCTCGATGCGCACGTCGAGCTTGCCGTCCTTGACGCCAAGACAAACGCGACCGCCATCGGCGAGCTTGCCGAACAGCAATTCGTCGGCGAGCACGCGCTTGACGTTGTCCTGGATCGTGCGCGCCATCGGCCGCGCGCCCATTTGCGGATCGAAACCGTGCTCGGCCAGCCAGCGTCGGGCGTCGGCGTCGACATTCAACGACACGTGTTTTTCCTGCAACTGCATTTCCAGCTCGATCAGGAATTTGTCGACCACGCGCAGGATGTGCTCCATGTCGAGCGCGCCGAACTGGATGATCGCGTCGAGCCGGTTGCGGAACTCCGGTGCGAACGCCTTGCGGATGACTTCCATCGCATCCGGAGAGTGATTCTGTTCGACGAAGCCAATCGTGCGTCGTGCCGCCTGCGCGGCGCCGGCATTCGTCGTCATCACCATGATCACGTTGCGGAAATTCGCCTCACGCCCATTGGTGTCGGTTAGCTTGCCGTGATCCATGATCTGCAACAGGATGTTGTAGACATCCGGATGCGCCTTCTCGATCTCGTCGAGCAGCAGCACGCTATGCGGATGCTTGACGATCTGTTCGGTGAGCAGGCCGCCCTGGTCGAACCCGACATAGCCCGGCGGCGCGCCGATCAGGCGCGATACGGAATGGGCTTCCATGTACTCGGACATGTCGAAGCGCACCAGTTCGATGCCCAACTGCAGCGCGAGCTGGCGCGTGACTTCGGTCTTGCCGACGCCGGTCGGGCCGGCGAGCAGGAACGCGCCAATGGGTTTCTGCGAGTTACCCAAACCTGACCTCGCCATCTTGATCGATGCGGCGAGCGCATCGATGGCCTGATCCTGGCCGAATACGACCATTTTCAGGTTGCGGTCGAGATTGCGCAGCACATCGCGATCGGATGCCGACACCTGCTTCGGCGGAATCCGCGCCATGCGCGCGACGATGTACTCGATTTCCGGCACGTCGACGACGCCCTTGCGCTCGTTCTCGGGCAGCAGTCTTTGCCGCGCACCCGCCTCGTCGATCACGTCGATGGCCTTGTCGGGCAGCAGGCGGTCGCCGATATGCTTGACCGACAATTCCACCGCGGCCTTGATCGCATCTCCGCTGTAAGTCACCTTGTGGTGTTCCTCGAAGCGGGATTTCAGGCCGGTGAGAATCTCGACCGTCTCGGCGATGCTCGGCTCGACCACGTCGATCTTCTGGAAACGCCGCGCCAGCGCGCGATCCTTTTCGAACACGCCACGGTATTCCTGGAACGTGGTCGAACCGATGCAGCGGATCTCGCCCGAGGCGAGCATCGGCTTGATCAGGTTTGACGCGTCCATGGTGCCACCCGACGCGGAACCCGCGCCGATGATGGTGTGGATCTCGTCGATGAACAATACCGCGTGCGGCTGTTTTTTCAGTTCCGCAATGACCCCTTTGAGGCGTTTTTCGAAGTCGCCGCGATACTTGGTGCCGGCGACCAGCGCGCCCATGTCCAGCGCGTAGATCGTGCAGGCTTTAAGCACCTCCGGCACCTCGCCTTCGACGATGCGCTTGGCCAGTCCTTCGGCGAGCGCGGTCTTGCCGACGCCCGCTTCGCCGACGTACAGCGGATTGTTCTTGCGCCGCCGGCACAACACCTGGATCGTGCGCTCGATCTCCTCGGCGCGGCCGATCAGCGGATCGATCTTGCCCTGTTTGGCAAGTTCGTTGAGATTGCTCGCGAAATCGGTCAGCGGATTGCCTTTCGGCTCTTCGCCAGCCTCGGCATCCTTGCCCGCCTCGGCGCCAGACGGCGGATGGGTTTCCTGGCCGATCTTGGCGATGCCGTGCGAGATGTAGTTGACCACGTCAAGGCGCGAGACCTCCTGCTGGTTCAGGAAATACACCGCATGCGAATCCTTCTCGCCGAAGATCGCGACAAGAACATTCGCGCCGGTGACTTCTTTGCGTCCCGACGACTGCACGTGATACACGGCGCGTTGCAGCACACGCTGGAATCCCAGCGTCGGTTGCGTGTCGCGCTCGTCGTTGGCCGGCAGCACCGGCACGGTTTCGACGATGATGTTCTTCAAGTCCTTGCCGAGTTTGCCGCTGTCCGCGCCGCAGGCGCGCAGCACTGCCGACGCCGACGGGTTTTCCAGCAGCGCCAGCAGCAGGTGTTCCACCGTCATGAACTCGTGGCGCTGCTCGCGCGCGTCCTTGTAGCACTGGCCGATGGTGAGCTCGAGATCTTTGCTGAACATGTTGGACCCGGGAATTGGAATACCCACTACATGGAGACTTTTACGCTTTTTCCAACGTACATAACAGCGGGTGCTGGTGCGAACGCGAAAACTCGTTTACCTGGGTGACCTTGGTTTCGGCGACTTCGCGCGTGAATACGCCGCACACGCCCTTGCCGCGCGTGTGCACGTGCAACATGATCTGCGTGGCCAGTTCGCGGTTCATGTTGAAAAACGTCTCCAGTACCGCCACGACGAATTCCATCGGCGTGAAATCGTCGTTGAGGATGACGACCTGGTACAGCGGCGGGCGCGCGACTTCCGGCCGCGCTTCCTCGACCACTACGCCACGTTGCTGTTCTTGTTCGGTATGTTGCGACATCGTTGGCATGAACCGGTATTCCGCATCGATTATAGCGCCCGTACCGCGGACGCAATGCCTCTTTGTAAGGCCTGCTCGTGTAACATTCAAGCATGATTCGGACCACGCCCATGCATCCGCAAAACGGCGCCATCTGGCGCCCGGACGTCACCGTCGCGTGCATCGTGCCGCAGGGTGGAAAGTTCCTGCTGGTCGAGGAACACGTCAGGGGCCGGCGCGTGCTGAACCAGCCGGCCGGGCATCTCGAACCCGACGAGTCCCTCTTCGCCGCAGCGTTGCGTGAAACGCGCGAGGAAACCGGCTGGGACGTGGAACTGACGCATCTGGTCGGAATTTACCAGTGGGCGAACGCGGATGGTTCTTTCCTGCGCTTCACCTTCGCCGCCAATCCGCTGCACCACGATACGACGCGAACGCTCGACGATGGCATCGTGCGCGCACTGTGGATGACGCACGATGAAATCGCCGCAGCGGCCAATCTGCGTAGTCCGATGGTGTTGCGTGGCGTGGAAGATTTTCTGGCTGGCAGGCGCGTACCCCTCGACCATCTCCAGTATTTGTGCGCTCGTCCATGATCGGCAAGATCAAGAAGCTGCCATCCTTGGCCGCACTTCTCACAAGGGCTGCGCCAACTTCCATCGTCGTCGGCATGTCCGGCGGCGTCGATTCCTCGGTCGCGGCGCTGTTGCTGCAACGCGCCGGGCATGCGATCAGCGGCCTGTTCATGCAGAACTGGGATGAAGACGAGCGCTTCGGTGAATGCCATGCCGAACGCGATCGCGCCGATGCGGTGCGCGTGTGCGCAAGACTCGGCATTGCATTCCACGCGCGCAACTTCGCCGCCGAATACTGGGATCGCGTGTTCGAGCATTTCCTCGCCGAATACCGCGCCGGGCGCACGCCCAACCCTGACGTGCTGTGCAATCGCGAGATCAAGTTCAAGAC
>JAFEEK010000197.1 GCA_018241165.1 Pseudomonadota bacterium | reverse complement strand
TGGCTGTCCGGATGGCTGAAATACCAGCCCGACACGGCAGCGGCGGGGTACATCGAAAAACCTTCGGTCAGTTCGATGTTCGCATTCTTCGTCGCATCGAGCAGGCGGAACAGTGTCGTCTTCTCGGTATGGTCGGGACAGGCGGGGTAGCCCGGTGCCGGACGAATGCCGCGATATTTCTCGGCGATCAGCGCTTCGTTGTCCAGCGTTTCATCGACGGCGTAGCCCCAATATTCCTTGCGCACGCGCCGGTGCATGTATTCGGCCAGCGCCTCGGCGAGGCGGTCGGCCAGCGCCTTGAGGATGATCGCCGAGTAGTCGTCGTTGTCCTTGTGAAAGCGTTCGAGGTGTTCCTCGATGCCGAGTCCTGCCGTGACGGCGAAACCGCCGATCCAGTCGGCGACGCCGGCTTCTTTCGGCGCGATGAAATCCGACAGACACAAGTTCGGACGTTCGACGGGTTTGTCGGCTTGCTGGCGCAGGTGGTGCAGCATAAGCCCTCTCCCCTGAACTTGTTCGGGGGAGAGGGTTGGGTGAGGGGGTGGCGCGTCGGTCTTTGGCAGCGCTACGTTGGTGTGCAGAGTTGCCCCCTCACCCCAACCCTCTCCCCCAAGCGGGGCTTGGGGGAGAGGGAGAGTGATCTCGATATCATCGCCAACGCGCGCCGCAGGCCAGAATCCGATCACGGCCTTGGCGCGCAGCCATTTTTCGTCGACGATTTTCGTGAGGATCTTTTGTGCGTCGTTGAACAGTTCCGTCGCCTGTGCGCCGACCACGGGATCGGTGAGGTTATCCGGATAGCGGCCGTGCAATTCCCAGGCCTGGAAGAATGGCGTCCAGTCGATGATGGGTAGCAACTCCGTCAACGGAACATCGTCGAACACCGTGATGCCGGGCTTGCGCGGTGACGGCGGCGAGTAATTTTTCCAGTCGAGCTTCGATGCGTTCGCGCGCGCGGCTTCCAGCGCAATCGGCCGGCGTCCCGGACTGCGCGTGCGATGACGTTCGCGCACTTCGGCATAGTCGGCACGGACCTTGGCGAGAAAGCCGTCGACCAGTTCCTTGCTGACCAGCGACTGTGCAACGCCGACCGCGCGTGAAGCATCCTTGACCCACACGCAGGCTGTTTCGTAGTTCGGTTCGATCTTGATCGCCGTATGCGCGCGCGAGGTCGTCGCTCCGCCGATCAGCAGCGGGATGTTGAAGTTCTGCCGCCTCATTTCCCTGGCGACGTGCGCCATTTCCTCGAGCGACGGCGTGATCAGACCCGATACGCCGATCATGTCGGCGTTTTCGGCGCGCGCGGCGTCGAGGATCTTCTGCGCCGGCACCATCACGCCCAGGTCGACCACGTCGAAATTGTTGCAGGCGAGCACCACGCCGACGATGTTCTTGCCGATGTCGTGCACGTCGCCCTTGACGGTGGCCATCACGATCTTGCCGTTGGATTGGCGGGTGTTGCCGCTGCGCTTTTTTTCTTCCTCCATGAACGGCAGCAGGTAAGCGACCGCCTTCTTCATCACGCGTGCGGATTTCACCACCTGCGGCAGGAACATCTTGCCTGCGCCAAACAGGTCGCCGACCACGTTCATGCCGTCCATCAGCGGGCCTTCGATCACGTCGAGCGTACGTGCGACGGTCTTGCGCACTTCCTCGGTGTCTTCGACAACGAACTGGTCGATGCCGTGCACCAGCGCGTGTTCGAGGCGTTTCGTTACCGGCAGTTCGCGCCATGCCAACGCGTTGCCGTTGTCTTTTTCCTTCGCGCCTTTCTTGTAGCGCTCGGCGATTTCCATCAGGCGTTCGGTCGCGTCTGCGCGGCGGTTCAGCACCACGTCTTCGACGCGTTCGCGCAGCTCCGGATCCAGGTCGTCGTAGATCGGCAGGCCGCCGGCGTTGACGATGCCCATGTCCATGCCGGCCTTGATCGCGTGGTACAGGAACACGCAATGGATCGCTTCGCGCACGGCGTTGTTGCCGCGGAACGAGAACGACACGTTGGATACGCCACCGGAGATGTGCGAGTCCGGGAAGCGCTTTTTCAGCTCCTTTGCCGCTTCGATGAAGTTGACGGCATTGTCGGCGTGCTCTTCGATGCCGGTCGCGACCGGAAAGATATTCGAATCGAAGATGATGTCTTCCGGCGGGAAGCCGAGTCTTGAAGTGAGCAGCTTGTACGAGCGCGCGCAGATTTCCAGGCGACGCGCGACGGAATCGGCCTGGCCCTTCTCGTCGAACGCCATGACCACGGTCGCGGCGCCATAACGCAGGATTTTCTTCGCTTGCTCGAGAAACGGTTCTTCGCCTTCCTTGAGCGAAATGGAATTGACCACGCCCTTGCCTTGCAGGCATTTCAGGCCCGCTTCGATCACGCTCCACTTCGACGAATCCACCATCACCGGAATGCGCGCGATGTCGGGTTCGGCGGCGATCAGGTTGAGGAACTTCACCATCGCGGCTTCCGAATCGAGCAGGCCCTCGTCCATGTTCACATCGAGGATCTGCGCGCCGTTGGCAACCTGCTGGCGCGCGACTTCCACCGCTTCGTCGTAGCGGTCTTCCTTGATCAGCTTCTTGAATTGCGCGGAGCCGGTGACATTGGTGCGCTCGCCGACATTGACGAACAGCAACTGCGGTGTGATGACCAGCGGTTCGAGGCCGGACAGGCGGGTGTAGCGCTGGCTCATGCCGCGGCCTCGACGATGCTTTGCGGCTTGCGCGGCGCGACGCCGCTCACCGCTTCCGCGATCGCGGCGATATGCGCGGGCGTTGTGCCGCAGCAGCCGCCGACGAGGTTGACGAGTCCACTGCGCGCGAATTCGCCGATGATGCCGGCCATGTGTTCGGGTGTTTCGTCGTATTCGGCGAATGCATTCGGCAGGCCCGCGTTCGGATGCGTGCTGACATTGCATTCGGCAATGCGCGCCAGCGCATCCACATAGGCGCGCAATTCGGTCGCGCCAAGCGCGCAGTTCAGGCCGATCGACAGCGGCTTGGTGTGGCGCAGCGAATAGTAGAACGCCTCGGCGGTCTGGCCGGACAAGGTGCGTCCGGAAAGATCGGTGATCGTGCCGGAAATCATCACCGGCACGCGCGCGCCGAGCGCATCGAACGCCTGCTCGATGGCGAACAACGCGGCCTTGGCGTTGAGCGTGTCGAAGATCGTCTCCACCATCACCACGTCCGCGCCGCCTTGGACGAGTCCAAGTGTTGCCTGAACATAGGCAGTGGCAAGTTCATCGAAGCTGACGTTGCGGAATCCCGGATTGTTCACGTCCGGCGAGATCGACGCGGTACGGCTGGTCGGTCCGAGTACGCCGATGACGAAGCGGGGTTTGTCCGGCGTCGTCGCTTCGGCGGCATCGCAGCATTCCCGGGCAAGACGCGCACCCTCACGATTGAGTTCCGGCACCAGGTGTTCGAGGTGATAGTCGGCCTGGCTGATCGTGGTGGAATTGAAGGTGTTGGTCTCGACCAGATCCGCGCCGGCATCCAGATACGCCGTATGCACGGCCTTGATGATGTCCGGTTGCGTGAGCGTGAGCAGGTCGTTGTTGCCCTTCACATCGTGATCGCAGGTCGGGCCATGCCCGTGCGCGTGCGTGCCGGCATGGCCGCGCGCGAAGCGCTCGCCGCGGTAGCCGTCCTCATCGAGTTTGTAGTTTTGCAGCATCGTACCCATCGCACCGTCGATGACGAGGATGCGCTCGGCCAGCGCTGCTTCCAGCGCGGCGACGCGTGCGGGATTTTTCCAGGGCAGGGCGTTCATGCGGGTTTTCTCGCAACCAGATGCAATACTTCGAAATGCGGTGGGCGGCGCTCGCGCGTGATCGTTCCGCAGGTGGCGACTTTCAATCCGGCGCCTTGCGCAAAGCGGCGCAGATCCTCGGCACGGAAACCGAGATTGAGGTGATCGAACGGCGCGACCGCAGCGCGATGCGCGTGGCGGCCCAGCGTGATCGCCGACAGCCGGCCGCCGGGTTTTAGTACGCGCGCGGCTTCGGCGATGGCTTGCGCCGGCTTGTCGCTGTATGTCAGCGCGTGCATCAGCAGGACGAGATCGAAGCGGCGTGCGCCGACATCGAGCGCATGCATGTCGCCGAGTCTTACGTTGACATTGCGGAAGGACTTCAGGCGTGTTCGAGCAGCCTCGACCACGCGTTCGCTGGCGTCTATGCAGACGATGGATTTGGCGTGCGGCGCGAGCAGTTCGGCAAGCACGCCGTCGCCGGATGCCACGTCGAGGACGTCGCCGACGTCGATCAGGCTGGTCAAGGCGCGGGCGAGCGCTTCCCAGGTGCGGCCGGGCGAGTAGTGGCGCTCCATGTCGCCGGCGACGGAATCCGCCCAGCCGGCGTCACGCGCGCGTTGCGCGAGGATAGTCGGCAGGCGGCGCAGGTCGTCGGCGATCAGGGTGTCGTCCAGGCTCGCGCGCAATGCCTGCACGAGTTCGGAGGTCTTGCCATCCGCTTCCGCGTTCCAACGGTAGTACGCTGAAACGCCGGCGCGGCGGTCGCGCACTAGGCCAGCCTCCTTCAGCTTGGCAAGGTGCGTGGAAACGCGCGGTTGTGCCAGGCGCAGCACACCGGCGAGTTCGGCCACGGTCAGCTCTTCGCGTTCGATCAGGGCGAGCAGGCGCAGGCGCGTGGGATCGGCGAGCAGGCGCAACAGGCCGGATGTGGCGGCGAGATCCAAGTCTATCCTTTCATCTTGATTAAAAGATGGATGCGCAGA
>JAFEEK010000196.1 GCA_018241165.1 Pseudomonadota bacterium | reverse complement strand
CAGTATTGGCGGCGGAGCCTGGATCTCGAAACAGAATGGCTACTTCACGAACAGCATCATCGCGAACAATCTGGCACCGAGCATGAGCGAGATTGCCTGCACGGCCCAATCGAACGGGGCGAGCAGCGTCGCTGCGAACTACAGCCTGATCAAAGGCAGCCACGCATGCACCGGCGGCGGCACATTCACCGGTTCACCAAGCAACATCCTTGGCCAGGATCCCAAACTCGGCCCGCTCGCGCACTACGGCGGGCCGACCCAGACGCTGGCCCTGCTGCCCGGCTCGCCGGCCATCGACGCCGGTAACAACGCAGCCTGCGAAACCACCGATCAGCGCGGCCAGGGCCGGCCTTACAATGCCACCGGCAAAGCCACGGCAATCTGTGACATGGGCGCGTTCGAGGTGAACTTCATCGACCTCGACCGCATCTTCGACAATGGCTTCGATTGACGAAACCGATTGCCAGCACGGTTCTCAACCGTGCTGGTGTTCGTCCAGGGTCTGCTTGAGCGTTTCTTCCTCGGACTCAAGCTTGTCGCCGAGCAGGCGCCGGATGGTCACGTAAAACACCGGAATCAACAGCACGCCGAAGATGGTCGCGACCAGCATGCCGCCGACTACGCCCGTGCCGATCGCATGCCGCGCATTCGCGCCAGCGCCGGTGGATACCGCCAGCGGCATCACGCCGAGGATGAAGGCGAAGCTCGTCATCAGGATCGGACGCAGGCGCAGACGCGCAGCGTCGACCACGGCCGCGCCGAGCGGCCGACCGCGTTTTTGTTCCTGCACCGCAAACTCGACGATCAGGATCGCGTTCTTGACCGCCAGGCCTATGATCGTGATCAGGCCGACCTTGAGGAACACGTCGTTGGACAAGCCGCGCGCCCAAGTCGCGGCGAGCGCACCGGTCAGGCCGAGCGGCACGACCAGCATCACCGACACCGGGATCGACCAGCTTTCGTACAACGCGGCCAGGCACAGGAACACGATCAATATCGACAGTCCGAACAGGATCGGCGCCTGCTTGCCGGACAGGATTTCCTGCAGGGATTGCCCGGTCCACTCGAAACCGAAGCCACGCGGCAAGTCGTTGTCGACCAGGGTCTTCATCAGGTCCATGGCCTGGCCGGTACTCTTGCCCGGTGCCTGGCTGCCGACGATGTCGATCGCCTCGTAGCCGTTGTAGCGCGCCAGGCTCGGCGCAGCCAGCGTCCAGTCGGCATGCACGACGTTGGACAGCGGGATCATCGGTGCGGGCCCGCCGGATGCCGGCGCCTTGCCGGCGACGTAGAAATGGCGCAACGCATCCAGGCTGGTGCGGAACGGCGCGTCGGCCTGCATGATCACGCGCAGCACGCGGCCACCGTAGTCGAAATCGTCC
The DNA here is from genome assembly GCA_018241165.1 of Pseudomonadota bacterium. Lineage (GTDB taxonomy): Bacteria > Pseudomonadota > Gammaproteobacteria > Xanthomonadales > Rhodanobacteraceae > Rudaea. The sequence goes on along the minus strand of JAFEEK010000196.1, from coordinate 3,828 downwards.
ACATAAACCGGCGCCAGCATCAGCTGGATGGCGGTATAGACGTCCGAAAGTGAAAGTCCCATCGACTGCGCCTGCACGCGATCCACCGTCATCTTCAATTGCGGTGCATCTTCCAGCGCGTTCGGGCGCACGCCGACAAGGGTGTCCGGATGCTTGGCAGCCGCGGCCAGCAACATGTTGCGCGCCTGCATCAATGCCTCGTGGCCCTGGCCGCTGCGGTCCTGCAGGAACATGTCGAATCCGCCGAAGCGGCCAAGACCGCGGATCGTCGGCAGGTTGGCGACGAATACCATGGCGTCCTTGATCTGGCCGAACAGCTGGCCCTGCATGCGCGGAATCAATGTCGTCACGTTGTCCTTGCGCTCGCCCCATGGCTTGAAGCCGATGAAGGCCATGCCGACATTCTCGCCGGCGCCGACAAAGCTGAATCCGGACAACGCGAACACGCGCTCGACTTCCGGGTTGGAACGAATCGTGGCAGTGACCTGATCCATCACCGCATTGGTGCGCGCGATCGTGGCACCGGCCGGCAACGAGACGATGGCAAGCGCGTAACCCTGGTCCTCGTCCGGGACGAAACTCGATGGCAGTTTCCAGAACAGCAGGCCGCAAACCACGATGACGACGGCGAACGCGGCCATCCAGCGCGGGGCGTGGCGCACGGCGCTGCGCACGTGTCCGGTGTAGGTGTGGCGGGTCCAGTCAAAGGTCTTGTTGAACCAGACGAAGAAGCGATTCTTGTGATCCTGGTGCGTGGCGCGGATCAACGTTGCGCACAGGGCCGGGGTGAAGGCCAGGGCGAGGAAAGCGGAAAACGCGGTGGACAGCGCGATCGTGAGCGCGAACTGGCGATAGATGGCGCCAACCGATCCGCTCTGCAAAGCGCTGGGCATGAACACCGCCATCAGCACCAGGGCAATGGCAACCACGGCGCCGGAAATCTGGCCCATCGCCTTGCGCGTGGCCTCGCGCGGCGGCAGGCCTTCTTCGCTCATGATGCGTTCGACGTTTTCGATCACCACGATCGCATCGTCGACGACGATGCCGATCGCCAGCACCATGGCGAACAGCGACAGCTGGTTGATCGTGAAACCCAGGCCCCACAGCGCGAGGAAACCACCCAGCAATGCGGTTGGAATCACCAGCGTGGCGATCAGGGTGGCGCGCAGGTTCTGCAAAAAGATCAGCATCACCAGGAACACCAGCACGAATGCGATGGCGAGCGTTTCGACCACTTCGGTGATCGCCACGCGCACGAACGTGGTGGAGTCGTACGGCACGAACCATTCCACGCCGGGTGGAAAACTCGTTTGCAATTCGGCGAGCTTGTCCTTGACCTCCTGCGCCACAGTCAGCGCGTTGGCGCCACTGACGAGCTGCACGCCGGCACCGGCCACCGGTACGCCATTGAACACCGCGCGCTGTCCGTAGTTTGCCGGTCCCAGATCGATGCGCGCGACGTCTTTCAGGCGCACGGTGGTGCCGTCGGCATTCGCGCGCAGGATGATGTTGCCGAATTGCTCCGGCGTGGAGAACCGGCCTTCGGCACGCACCGTCGCGGTGATGCCGGTGCCCGGCAAGGTCGGTTCGGCACCGATCGATCCTGCGGCCACCTGCACGTTTTGTGCTCTTACGGCGGCGAGCGCATCCGCGGCGGAAAGTCGGTAGCCGTGCAGCTTGTCCGGATCGAGCCAGATGCGCATCGCGTATTCGGCGCCGACCTGGAATGTGTTGCTCACGCCCGGCAGGCGCGCGATCTGGTCCAGGATGCCGGACGACAACAGGTTGTTGAGCCGGTATGAATCCAGGCTGCCGTCACTGGAACGCAGCGCGAAGAACATCAGGAAGTCCGGATTGGACTTGGTCACCGTCACGCCCTGCTGTACCACTTCGGCGGGCAGGCGCGGCGTCGCCAGCGTGACCTTGTTCTGCGTTTGCACCGCGGCGGTGTCGGCGTCGGTGCCGGGTTCGAACGTGAGCGTGATGCTCGCACCGCCGTTGCCGCTGGAGGTCGAACTGAAATACATCAGGTGGTCGATGCCGGTGAGCGTCTGCTCGATGACCTGGGTGACGCTTTTTTCAACGGTCGCCGCATCGGCACCCGGGTAGTTGGCGCTGACCACCACTTGCGGCGGGGCGATCGCGGGATACGATTCGACGCCGAGGTTGGTCAGCGCGATGACGCCGCCGAGCGCGATCAGGATCGCGATGACCCAGGCGAAGATGGGACGGTCAATGAAAAAATTGGACATGGCTTGCTGCTCAGTGCGCGGCGGCGGGCTTTCCGGCGGATGCTTCGATGGGCTTCCACGGCACCGCCTTGGCCGGCGCGCCGGGACGCGCATGCTGCACGCCGGAGACGATCACCTGATCGCCATCGGACAACCCCGCGGTCACCACGAAATCGCCGCCTTGCTGCGAATCCGCGGTGACATGTTTTTGCGCCACCTTGCCATCGGCGCCGACGACGAGCAGGTAGGCACCGCCCGGATCGCGCTGCAGCGCAACCTGCGGAATCAGCCAGGCATGCGTGATTTCACCGACGGTCAGGCGTACGTTGACGTACATGCCCGGCAGCAGTTGATGGTCCGGATTGGGCACGATGCCGCGCAAGCTCACCGCGCCGGTCGCCGCATCGACCGAGGTATCGGAAAAATCCAGCGTGCCCGCATGCGTGTAGGCGGTGCCGTCGGGCAAGGTGATGTCGACCTTGGCCTTGTTCGCCGCCTCCAGCGCAACGTGGCCGCCGGCCTGGGCGCGGCGCAAGGCATCGAGCTCACCGACGGCCTGGCTGAAATTCACGTAGATCGGATCGATCTGTTCGACCGTGGTCAGCAGTGTCGCCGTGCCCTGCCCGACCAGCGCGCCTTCGGTCACCTGCTGCTGGCCGGCGCGGCCGTCGATCGGCGCGGCGACACTGGCATAGCCCAGGTTGATGCGCGCGGTTTCCGCATTCGCCTGCGCCTGCTGCACGGCGGCAGCCGCGGTGCGCTCGGCGGCGAGCGCGTTGTCCATGTCGGTTTTCGACAACAAGCCCTTGTCGGCGATCGAGCGAGCACGTTCGGCGGCGATGTGGTTGTTCGTGTAGGTTGCCTTGGCCGCGGCCAGATTGGCCAACTGTGCGTCGAGCGCGGCCTTGAGCGGCGCCGGATCGATCTGGAACAGCAACTGTCCCTGCTTGACGTCGCTGCCCTCGGTGTAGACGCGCTTTTGCAGCACGCCGGCCACGCGCGCGCGCACGTCGGCGGTGCGCGTCGCGGACAGGCGCCCGACCAGGTCGCGGGTCAGCGGTACGGACTGCGCCTTGGCAACAACCACGCCCACTTCAGGCGGCGGCATCTGCATCTGCTGCGGCGCCTTGCCGCAACCGGCGGCAACGAGTGCGAAAATCAGGATGGGCGTGGGGGAAATTCGAAGTCGCATGAACGAATCCTTCGTCAGGTTGCGCGCGAATTAGCGAACCGGTCGGTCAAGATATAGACCCGTCGGCCTGCACGCAATGGGCCGGAGGTCATTATAGCGATCAGTGCTTGTGGGGCGCGGCGAGGTACTCCAGGCCGCCCATCTGGATCAAGCGGCTTTGCGTGCGCGCGAACTCGGCGCGCAGACGTTCGCCGTCATAGATTTCGGTTACCGGCGCCGCCGCGGACAAGACCAGTTTCACGCCGCGGTCGTAGAACTCGTCGACGAGGTTGACGAACCGCCGCGCTGCGTCTTCGGTCTGCGGCGTGAATTGTGGCACGTTCGAGATCAGCACCGTGTTGAAACGCTGCGCGAGGTCGATGTAATCGGCGACCGCTCGCGGACCTTCGCACAGCGCATCGAAGT
>JAFEEK010000195.1 GCA_018241165.1 Pseudomonadota bacterium | reverse complement strand
GCGTTCTTCAGGTAGAAGTCGAACGACCACAGATCCTTCTTGAAGCCGGCGGACAGATCAAGCGTGCCGTAGCCGGGCATCTCGCCGATGATTGCGTTCTCGTGCAGGCGCAGGTCGGTACCGCGACGGCCCTCGAAGAAAGCGGCGGCCTGCCAGTAACTGTCCATGCCGTGGAAATCGAAACTGTAGCGTGCGGTGATGTTGCCCTTTTCCTTGGCCGTCAGCGGCAGGCGCGTGCCGCTGGGCGCCTGCGGATCGGCGCAGTTGGTGACCGGGTTGTCGTTCGCGTCGGTCGTGCCGCAGTAGTTTTCCGTCAACACGGCATCGTACAGCGCCAGGCCTGCCGACACGGTCAGGTTGTAATTGACCGCCCAGCCCAGACTGGTTTCCAGGCCGCGAATGCGGGCGTTGTTGGCGTTGCGGATTTCGGTGAGTCCGTTCTGGCCGAGCAGGGAGAACTGGAAGTTCTTCCAGTTTTCCTGGAACACCGCGGCGTTCCAGAGCAGGTGGTGATCCAGCCACTGCGTTTTCCAGCCGAATTCGTAGTTGTCCAGCGAATCCGACTTGTACGGCGGCAGCGATCCGCGGCGGTTGATGCCGCCCGGACGGAAGCCCTGCGACCAGGTCGCGTAGATCATCTTGTCCGCGTCGAGCTTGTAGGTGAGGTTGACCTTGCCCAGCGTGCCGTCTTCCTTGGTGTCCTTGTCCAGGTCCATGCACGGCGCGCCTTCATACGGCACTTTCGGCGTGAAACAGGTCGCTTCGCCTTGCGAGGAACTGTAACCCGGCGCGAATCCGTAGAAACCCTTCAGGCCGTTGTCGGTGTGGTAGCGGCGGCCGCCGATGGTGCCGGTCAGGCGGTCGGTGAAATCGAAGTTCATTTCGCCGAATATCGCCGAGTCGTTGTCCTTGCGATCCTGCTGGGTCAGCCACAGCGTGTTCGGCCAGCCGGTGACGGAAAGATCCGATCCCATGCCAGGAATGATGTACTGCTGGTTGATGTTGTGCGATTGGCGCTCTTCGAACACGCCGGCGACGAAGCGCAGGCGGTTTTCCGCCGGCGAGGCGATGCGCAGCTCGTTGCTGGACTTGCGGTATTTGTCGATGCCGATGATGTGTTGCCCCGGCGCGATCAGGTTGCCGGCGTTGTCGTGGATGTAGGCGCCGTATCCCATCAGGGTGTCGTACCAGAATCCGTAGTCGCTGTAATCCTGCGAATAGTGATCGTCGCGGTTCAGGTGCGCGTAGGCGTAGGTGATGTCGAAATTGCCGATCTTGCCCTTGACCGTCAGCGCGGCTTGCACCCAGCGATCGTCGAAGTTTTCCGGGAAGAAATGAGTGAGTGCCAGATCGCCGACGTTCGGATCGTAGGCATTGATGCCGTTTGCGTGTTGGGTCTGCCCGGCAACGGTCGGCGTGATCGACCAATCTTCGTTCAGATCGACTTTCAACGCAGCGCGCCCGCCGCGCGTGTCGGCGTCGTTGTAGTTGTTCTTGGCGAGGCCCGCGTTGTTGACCGTGATCTTCGAAGTCGGATACGTGCGCGTGCCGTAGACGTTGTCGACGAAACCGGCGTCGGTCTTGCTCCAGCCGACCAGACGCAAGGCCGAGTTCGATGAGATTGGCAAGTTCGCGTAGCCTTCGGCGACATAGCCGAGCCCGCCCTGATCGATGGAGTTGCCCTCGAAACTCGCGCTCGCCGAAAACGCAGTCGGATCGGGTTTGTTGGTGATGATGCGAATCGTGCCGGATTCGGAACTGGCGCCGTACAGCGTGCCTTGCGGGCCGGCCAGCGCCTCGACGCGCTCGACGTCGTAGATGTTCATGTCCAGCGCGCCCTGGATCGTGGTGATCGGTTGTTCGTCGAGGTAGATGCCCACGCTCGGCAGCGGGCCGGAATGGTTGCCGTTGCTGCCGCTGGCGACGCCGCGCATGTAAACCTGCGAGAAACCCAGGTACAGGGACTGGATCGCCACGCTCGGCAGCAGCTTGACGTAGTCGTGCATGTCGGCGACGTTCATCTGCTGCAGCGTGTCGGTGCTGAGCACGTTCATGCTGATCGGCACGCTTTGTTCGTTCTCGGCGCGCTTGGTCGCGGTGACGGTGATGGTTTGCAATTCGCCCGAGGTGTTCTTGTCCTTGGACTTGGCCGGTGCGGTTGTCGTTGCAGGCTGGTCCTGGTCGGCTGCCATTGCGAACGCGGGCGCGAAACAGGCCAGGTGGATGGCGGCGGCCAGCGGCAGGCGCGCGATAAACGCCGAACTGCGACCGGAACGGTTGCTACGGGGCTTTCTCATGTTGTCGGACTCCTGGTGTGGTTGTCGTATGCGCCCATCCATGGGCAAATCGCTCAAGTGTCGGAAACGGCAAACTGCGGATACTGATCAAGCGTGTACTGATCGAGGACGGGGCCGAGGGCGGATTTCAGCGGGCCTAGCCAGGGCTCGAAATGTCGCCATTGATCCACGCCATCGCGGTAGATCGGCTGGCGCACCTGTTCGGAACTGGCGGTGCGCACCGGGCGGTCGTTTTCGAAAAAGCGCAGGCAGGCATCCTCGAACGGCAGTCCACAATAGGCGAGCAGCTTGCGAACTTCGTTTTCCGTGTCCGCCACCATCGTCTCGTAATGCACGCGATGCACGCGGCCGGGCAGAACGGCGTCGAAATGCGTCATCAGTTGCGCGTAGTCGTGCCAGTAACGGCCGAGGTCGGTCAGGTCGTAGCTGAAGTTCTGGCCGCGCGCGAAATGTTGCTTGAATGCCGAGAAACAGCAGGCCAGCGGATGCCGGCGCGCATCTATGATCTTCGCGTTCGGCAGGATCAGGTGAATCAGGCCGACATGCGCGAAATTGTTCGGCATTTTGTCGATGAAAAATGGACGGCCGAGCTTGCGATGGATGCGCGTGCGTTGCAGGTACAACTCGCCCAGTTCGCGCAACTGCGCACGCGAGCACTGTGCGAGCGCATCGTGATAGATGCCCGGGGCGCGGCTGCCGGAACGGTCGCGCAGCTCGCGCGTGAGCGAGGCGATGTCCGGCAATTCCATCGTGCCTTCGACCTGCGAGTGGCTGGCGAGGATCTG
>JAFEEK010000194.1 GCA_018241165.1 Pseudomonadota bacterium | reverse complement strand
GACATTTCCGTGTCCACCGACATCATCGTCGGCTTCCCCGGCGAGACCGACGCGGATTTCGAACTGACCATGAAGCTCATCGAAGACATCGGCTTCGACCAGAGCTTCAGCTTCATTTTCTCGCGCCGGCCCGGCACGCCCGCCGCAAACCTCGCCGACGACACGCCGGACGCGGTGAAACACGCGCGCCTGGAACGCCTGCAATCCACGATCAACGCAAACGCGAAGAAAATTTCGGAACGCATGGTCGGCACGGTGCAGAACGTGCTGGTCGAAGGCCCTTCCCGGAAAAACCCAAACGAGATGACCGGACGCACCGAAAACATGCGCTACGTCAATTTCCCCGGCGACGCGCGCCTGATTGGCCAGTTCATCGACGTACGGATCACGCAGGCGATGAGCAATTCGCTGCGCGGGCGAGCCCGAATAAACGCGAGCTGCGTTGAATCGCAGCTCGCGCGGGCGAGCGACCGGACAAGGATGTCCGGGCCGGATGTGCGCACCAGGGATGGTTCCTAGTCATAGCCGCCTGATGGCCGCTGCGCTCACCCACCACGATTTTGCGCTCGAGCCGAACGACGGCGAACGCCTGGCCAATCTCGCCGGGCCGTTCGACGAACACCTGCGTCAGATTGAACTTCGCATCGGCGTGGAAATCGCCAGCCGCGGCAATCTGTTTCGCGTCAGTGGCGCGGCGCCCAAGGTAAAGATCGCCGAGAGTGTGTTGCGTGAACTCTATGCCGCGACCGAATCCGAAACCCTGACCGGCGCGCAGATCAATTTGCGTTTGTCCGAATCCGGCATCGATGCGCTGATCGAAAGGGCCGCCGACGCGCAGGAAGTGTCAATCAAGGTCAAGCGCGGCACGATCCGCGGCCGCGGCGCAAACCAGCAGCGCTACCTGCACGCGGTCGCCACCCACGACATCAACTTCGGCATCGGCCCGGCCGGCACCGGCAAGACGTATCTCGCCGTCGCGATGGCGGTGGAAGCGCTCAACGAAAGCCGCGTGCAGCGCCTGATCCTGGTGCGGCCGGCGGTCGAGGCCGGCGAGAAACTCGGCTTCCTGCCCGGCGACCTGACGCAAAAAGTCGATCCCTACCTGCGTCCGCTTTACGACGCGCTGTACGAGATGCTCGGCATCGATCGCGTGGGCAAACTCATCGAGCGCAACGTGATCGAGATCGCGCCGCTCGCCTACATGCGCGGACGCACGCTCAACGACGCGTTCGTGATCCTGGACGAAGCGCAGAACACCACGACCGAGCAGATGAAGATGTTCCTGACCCGCATCGGCTTCGGTTCGGTCGCCGTGGTCACTGGCGACGTGACCCAGATCGACCTGCCCCGCCACATCAAGTCCGGACTGCGCGACGCGATCGAGGTGCTGCGTGACGTGGATGGCGTGAGCTTCACGTTCTTCACCGCGAAAGACGTGGTGCGCCATCCGCTGGTGCAGAAGATCGTGCGGGCCTACGAACAGCGTGACGGCGAGAAAAAGGAATGACCGTTTCATTATTCCTGCGCAATGACGCCAGCCGCGCCGGCGTGCCAACCCGGAAATCCTTCGAGGCATGGATTTCGGCAATTCCTGAATTGCGCCGCCGCAAGGCCGAAGTGAACATTCTCATCGTCGATGCCCGCGAAGGCCGGCGCTTCAACCGCGAATTCCGGCACAGGGATTACGCCACCAATGTCCTGAGCTTTCCCTTCGCGCCGCTGCTCGGACAGAAATCAGCCCTGCTCGGCGACCTCGTCATCTGCGCCCAGATCGTCGCCCGCGAGGCCGTCGAACAGGACAAACGGGCGCGCGATCATTGGGCGCACCTGACCATCCACGGCGTACTGCACCTGCTCGGCCACGATCACGAAACCGATGCGCAGGCGCGCCGGATGGAGGCGCTGGAAATCCGCACCCTGGCATCGCTCGGCATCGGCGATCCTTACGCCTGAATGCCGTCGCGGCTCACTTGCCTAACCGTCCTGGAAAACATCGTCATTCCGCGCGCACCCGCACCAGGCCAATCGCGGCCAACAGCCCACCGAGCATCGCGAGCATCCAGAAGGACAATGCGGGGGTGGGTACGGTCGGCGCGTTGATCGCGACTGACTGCGTGACTTCGGCGGCGGGCTGGTAGCCGGGACTGCCTGCCTGATCGGCAGCGAGCACGCACTGGCCAGGCTGGAGCATGGTGACGATGTTTCCATTGACCGTGCATACGCCCATCGTGAGCGAGGAGTACGCCACCGCCAAGCCGCTGCTGGCCGTCGCCGCCGGATTGATGGCGAAGGTGCCGCCGCTCACGAAGATGTGCGCTGGCTGCGCGGGAAAGTCGATCGTTTGCGCGCAACTGAACGTGAACACCACGCGGTTGGCGACTATGGAGATGCCGCCGGCAAACGCGGGATTGGAACCAGCGTAATCGAAGCTGAAATCGTTTGCGGAGAAGCCGCTGATGCTGTTCGCCTGGATCAGCGGATAAGCAGCACCGCACGTGGCAGGCGATGCAACCCCGTCGCCGAAATGGAACAAATAACTTCCGCTGCCGACCTTGGTCAGTGCGCCACCCACGACGATCGTATCCGAGTTCGAAGGCATTGCATCCAACTGCAAACTGACTGCGCTGCCGCCCGTCCACGCGAACGCGGCGGTGTTCAACGTCGCAATGCCGGAATTGATCGCCGGGTCACCGATCGTGATGCCGCCTTGCGTCAACTGGAATGCCATCGATTGCAGGGACGTATCGGTTGGTCCGGTCAGCATCCATGTGCTGCTTCCCGACTTCGCAAAAATTCCGAACCCCTGGTATTGGGCCGACGCGCCGACTTGCGAGAGGTCGAAGCCGGCGTTCGCGCTCCCGCCGAGCGCCAACGTGTCGCCCGTACTCGCGGCCACCACATTGCCCGTCACGGTCGCCCCGGATTCCAGCGTGAGCGCGTTGGTACCACCGGAAAACAGAATTGCGTTCGCACGGGTCGTGCCGTCACTGGCGAAACCGCCGGCAATCGTCCCGGAATCGATGATCGAAACACCGCTGCCGCGTACACCCACGCCGCCGACTGCGCCGTTGCCGCCCTGTAGCGTGCCTTCGTTCGTCAGCGACGCGCCGTCGCCAAGACGTACTCCGTGACCACCCGCGCCCGGCGATCCCGCAGTTTCACCCGTACCCGCCGAACCTCCGTCACCGCCCTGGATAGTCACCCCAGCCGGTACCGTTACGAACAACCCTGCCGCAACGGCCGCACCGCTGCCGCCGCCGCCGCCGCCGCCGCCATGTCCGCCGTGAGGCCCGGCGGCACCGTTACCGCCGCGGCCACCCGCACCACCCTGCGACGAACCCAACGACCCGGGCGCGTTGACAATTTGACCTTCTCCGCCGCCGGCTCCACCTCCTCCACCACCTTTGTTCGGAGTGGGAAATCCATTTCCGCCTCCGCCGCCGCTGTCGCTGCCGCCTCCACCCCCTCCGGCGCTCCCGGCGCCACCGCCTTGCCCCACGCTGGCGCCGCCAAAAGCATAACCGCCGTTGCCGCCGTTGCGGGCTGTCAGTGTTGAATCGCTGTTGATGCCGCCGCTGCCGGCCGAGCTGTCCGTTCCGTTTCCTCCGTTGCCGCCATCGGTTCCGCAAACGGACCCTGGCGGGCAAGCCGCCGCCGAGTTTGCGCAAACAAATACCGCCCACAGTGCGGCGCAGCGCGCCATGCGAAACGATTCGCGATTCATGGTATCCCCCTGTTGTTGATCCCCGCGCGAATGTAGCAAACCAAAAGCGCGGCGAGTATCCATAGAAATAGTGATTTTGCGTCCCACTGCGACTTCGACGGAATCCGCGTCCTAGGCGGCTTGGGCATCGCCAATCCCTATGGAATACGCGACCAACCCATTGATCACAAACAAGAAACTATTCATCCGGCGCAATCGGCTAAACTAGCCTGCCGCCCGTCAGGGCCTTGCACGCAATGTAATGAACGAGGACCACCCTAGTCCCCAGCCGGCCCGGTCCTGGCTGGAACGCATCGGCCAACTGGTTTCCGGCGAACCCCGCAACATCGACGAACTGATCGAGGAACTGCGCGACGCCCGCACCAACGGCCTGCTGTCCGAAGACACCCTGTCGATGGTCGAAGGCGCGATCGAGGTTTCCGACCTCACCGTGGCCGACGTGATGGTGCCGCGCGCCCAGATCGTGGCGTTGCCCGCAACCGCCGAGCTTGGCGAGATCCTGCGCCGGGTGATCGAATCCGGCCATTCGCGCTTCCCCGTCCACGACGAAGACGACGACGACATCCTCGGCATCCTGCTCGCCAAGGACCTGCTCAAGTGCTTCGCCGGCAAGGATGCGCCGTGCAGCATCCGCGCGCTGCTGCGGCCGGTGACGATGATTCCCGAATCCAAGCGCCTGGACATCCTGCTCAAGGAATTCCGCCTGTCGCGCAACCACATGGCGATCGTCGTGGACGAATACGGCGGCGTATCGGGCCTGGTCACGATCGAGGACGTGCTCGAGGAAATCGTCGGCGAGATCGACGACGAGCACGACGAGGAAGATCCCGCGCGCAAGAAGCTGATCCAGTCGCAATCCGACGGCAGTTTCCTGGTCAATGCGCTGACGCCCATCGCCGACTTCAACGCACGCCTGGGCAGCGCGTTTTCCGACGAGGATTTCGACACCGTCGGCGGCATGGTCACCGACGAGTTCGGCCACCTGCCCGAGATCGGCGAGGAAACCGCGCTCGGCGGATTCGTGTTCCGCGTCACGCGCGCGGACGCGCGCAAGGTGCAGCAGTTTTCCGTTCGCGTCCATGATGCGTGAGCCTGAATTCCCCCTCTCCCCCGACGCCGTCGGGGGAGAGGGCTGGGGTGAGGGGGCGGCGTCTGGCGTTCCTGAAGCGCTACACCAGCACGCGGCGCATCCCCCTCACCCTACCCTCTCCCCCAAGCAAACTTGGGGGAGAGGGATTGTCCTGTTTTGGATTTTGCTGCTTTTTCCACTTTTTTCATTTGCGCAACCGGCGCCGCAGCCCGGTGCCGATCTCGATGTCTCCCTCGTCACCTTCGGCCCCGGCACGCAGGTGTGGGAACGCTTCGGCCACAACGCCATCCTCGTCAACAATCGCGCGAGCGGAACGCAGCGCCTGTACAACTACGGCATGTTCGATTTCGCGCAGAAGAATTTCTTCCTCAATTTCGCGCGCGGACGCATGCTGTATCGCATCGACGTCGACGATCCGGCCGACGAGTTCCCGATCTACCGCGACGAAGGCCGCTGGATCGTCGAACAGAACCTGAACCTGACGCCCGCGCAACGCGCGAAGCTGCGCGATTTCCTCGACTGGAACGCGCGTCCGGAAAATGCCCAGTATCGCTACGACTACTTCACCGCCAATTGCTCCACGCGCGTGCGCGACGCGCTCGACGCGGCGCTCGGCGGCGCGATCCGCGCCCAACTGATCGCGCCATCGCGCGGCTTCACCTACCGCATGGACGCGCTGCGCCTGATGCGGCCCGATCCGGCCATGATGGTGTTGATCGACGCCGGCCTTGGCCCGTTCGCCGACACGCGATTGTCGTACTGGGCCGAAAGTTTCGTGCCGATGGAATTCATGCGCTACGCGCGCGAAGTGAAAGTGCGCGACGAGACGGGCAATCTCGTACCACTGGTCGCGCGCGAAACCGTGATCGATCCGGGCACACTGCCCGAGCCGCCCGACTATCCGCCGAACTGGATCTGGCAGGCGCTGGCGATCGGCGTCCTCGCCGGACTCGGCTTGTTCGCGCTCTATCGCAAGCGCAGCCAACGCTGGGCGCGCTGGACGTTCGCCGCGTGTGCAAGCCTGATCGCGCTCGTGTGCGGAATCAGCGGGCTCGTGCTGATCGGGTTATGGACGCTCACCGACCACGTCGCTGCCTGGCACAACGAAAACATCCTGTTGCTCGATCCGCTATGCCTGTTGCTCGTGCCCGCGTGGATCGCCAGCGCGCGCGCAAGCTGGCAACCTTCCCGCTTCGTCAAGGCGACGAGCTTCGTCATCGCCTTCCTCGCCGCATTCGAATTCTTCCTGAAAATCTATCCCTCGTTCGCACAGGACAACCGCTTCTGGATCGCATTGCTGCTGCCAATCCAGGTTGCGCTGGCGGCGGGGGTGAATTGGCGGGCGATCAAACCAGATCCAGTGTTTCGGCCAACATCCGCGGCGAATAAATCCTGACCCCGCCAAACGACTTGCCATAACCCGCGCCGAAATGGCGCTGATCGCCGGTGACCAACGCATCGCAGCGCAGACGCATTGCCGCCAGCAGCACTGGCCGATCCTTCTCCGGCAACCAGGCCACATCCGCGCTCGGCAACGGCATGCGCAAACCGGATTCCCCGGCATGCAGCCTGCGCACCGTCGCGTCGAATTCGGCAAGCGCCCCAGCGTGCTTGATCTGCAAATTGCGCCGCGCTTCGGCAATGACGTACTCGTCGACCCAGCACGAATGCCGCGCATCAAGCAGCGCATCGATCAAATGCCGGATTGCGCCTTCGGATCGCGCTGACGAAAACAGGACATTCGCGTCGAGGAATATCCGCATCGCCGATATTCAGCGCGCGCGCTTGCGTTTCGTCGCGCGTTTTTTTGCAGCGAAGTATCCGGCCAGGTCCGACTCTGCCGCGTCGAACTCGCGGATTCGCGAAGGCGTGTACAACTCGACCGGCAAAGTGACAGCAGGCCGCAACAGCAGCCCTTCGTCTGTCGTTTCGGCAATGAGTTGATCGTCGGCTTTAAGCCCCATTGCCTGACGCAGCTTTGCAGGCAATGTGACCACGCCGCGACTGGTAAGGGTGATGGCTGCTTTCATGGTTAACAGAATAGCAGAATTACTGCAATGCAGCCCCTCCCCGAATTCATCGTTCCGGTCTGAGCGCATTTCCTGATTTGCCACACTTCAGGCAACCGGCCTTTGTCGTTTCTAGCGTGTCGCAATCTCATCGGTTGAGATACCCGCCATTGCCCCCGCCGTATCCCGTTCTTCGGCATCATCCGCCGGCGCCGACCACTACCGCCATGACCAATTCCACCGATGGGCCGATGCCGCCCGTCAGCGCGCGAACGGTGGCCGGGCAATTCCACAACGCCATTTGCTGCCCGGTGCATTCGGCGTCGATCTGGATGATGGATATGGTAGTCATGGTAGCAAATACCACTACCATATGGTTGCGCTATTTGCTACCATGTTTATCATGAAACGCAAACACCGATCGACGCTTGAATTGATCTTCGCCAGGCCCGTAAGTGGAAACGTGAAGTGGCGCAATATCGAAGCGTTGTTTGTTGATTTGGGCGCGAAAATCGAAGAGGCGGAAGGCTCGCGTATCACCGTTGAACTGTTCGGCGTGGTGCGTGTATTCCATCGCCCGCATCCCCGCCCGGATACGGACAAGGGTGCGGTGGCAAGCATTCGAAAATGGCTGGAATCAAACGGAGTAACCCCATGAACAACATCATGACCATCGAAGGCCACAGGGCCGTCATCACGTTCGATCCGGATAGCGGAATGTTCCGCGGCGAGTTCACGGGCCTTTCTGGCGGCGCCGACTTCTACGCCACCGACGTAAAGGGTTTGAAGCGCGAAGGCGCCACCTCGTTGCGCGTGTACCTTGACGCTTGCGCCGCGCGTGGCATCTCGCCCATGGCGAAGGCATCTGGCGCGTTGAATTTGCGCGTTCCTCCAGAATTGCACCGCGCCGTCACGGCAGCGGCAAAGGCGCATGGGATCAGTCTCAACCAATGGGCCACCGAGGCGCTACGGCAAGCCGCTCACGGTTGAGCATCCCGCGCACGGCACACGGCGGATCGCGCTGGAACTCGTGATCCAGGGCCACCGCATCGTGCCGATCAATGTGGGTGACCACGACGCGGTTTACTGATATTGCAGGTCGCCATTGCCCCGCCTCCCCCGCTCCGGCATCATCCGCCGATGCCGACGACCACTGCCACGACCGATTCCTCCGCTGCACCGATGCTGGTCAACTGCGTCGCCTACGGCGATGGCCCGCCGCGCACGATCGCACTGGACGACATCAATGCGGCGCTGAGGAATCCGAAGTCGTTCGTGTGGGTGGGCTTGCACGAACCGGACGAAGCGTTGCTGGACCGGCTGCAAGCCGAGTTCGGCCTGCACGAACTCGCCATCGAGGACGCCCACCGCGCGCACCAGCGTACCAAGATCGAAGCGTTCGGCGATTCGCTGTTCATCGCCGTGCACACCGCGCAGATGGCGCAGGCGAAGATCGAAGTCGGTGAGACGCATCTGTTCCTCGGCCGCAATTACCTGGTCAGCGTGCGCCATGGCGCTTCGCTCAGCTATGCGCCGGCCCGGCGTTCGTGTGAAGCCACGCCGGCGCTGCTGGCGCTGGGCCCGAGTTACGCGCTGTATGCGGTGCTGGATTTCATCGTCGACAATTATTTCCCGATCGTGGACTCGTTCCAGACGAGCCTGAACGAACTCGAGCATGCCATCCTCGCCGGCGATTACCACCGCCGCACGATCACGCAGTTGTACGAACTGAAAAAGCACATGGTGCGCCTGCTGCTGGTCATGAATCCGCTGCAGGACATCCTGAGCCAGCTCGTGCGCCTGTTTCCCGGCCTGGTCCGCGACGAAGTTCGGCCGTATTTCCGCGATGTCGCCGATCACGCCGCGCGCATCACCGAGACCGCCGCGACGATCCGCGAGATGCTCACCTCGGCGATGGACGTGAACCTGGCCCTGGTCGGCGTGGCCCAGAACGAGGCGTTCAAGCGCATCGCCGGCTGGGGCTTGCTGCTGACCGCGCCAATGATGATCGCGAGCTGGTACGGCATGAACTTCCACGACATGCCCGAACTGGCCGCGCCGCATGCCTACCCGGTGACGATCGGGCTGACAGCGGCCTTGTGCCTTGGGCTGTACGCCTTGCTCAAGCGCGCGAAGTGGTTATGAACCGACGCGCCTGGCTGCTGATCCTTCCCTTCCTCGGCACCCTGATCGTGCCGCTGTACGACCGCAGCGAACCGGCGCTGTGGGGATTCCCGTTCTTCTACTGGTACCTGTTCGCGTGGATTCCACTGGCCTCGTTGCTTACCTTCGCGGTGTACCGGGGAATGCGCAAATGAACAGCACGGTGCACTGGACGGCTTGGGCGGTGTTCGCGTTCTTCTTCGCGCTCGTGACCGTGCTGGGTTTCGCCGCCGCGCGCTGGAAGAAGGCGGACCTGGATCATCTGCACGAATGGGGACTCGGCGGCCGCCGTTTCGGTACATTGATTACCTGGTTCCTGCTCGGCGGGGATTTGTATACCGCGTACACCGTGATCGCGGTGCCGGCGCTGGTCTATGGCGCCGGGGCGATGGGATTTTTCGCGATGCCGTACACGATCGTCGCCTACCCGTTCGTGTTCGCGGTGATGCCGCGATTGTGGAACGTGTGCCGGCGCCACGGCTGGCTGACGCTCGGCGATTTTGCGCAAGGCCGCTACGACAGCCATTGGCTGGCGCTCGCGGTCGCGCTGACCGGCGTACTCGCCACCATGCCCTACATTGCACTGCAACTGGTCGGCATGCAGGTGGTGTTCGAGCAGATGGGTTTTGGCGGTGCACGCGGCGGCGCCGAGATCGCGCTCGTCGCCGCCTTCATCGTGCTCGCGGTATACACGTATACCAGCGGCCTGCGCGCACCGGCGCTGATCGCCTTCGTCAAGGACGCGATGATCTACATTTTCGTGATCGCCGCCATCGTCGTGATTCCGATCAAGCTCGGCGGCTACGGCGCGGTCTTTTCCGCGGCCGACACCGCGTTCAAGGCCAAGGGCAGTGGCGGCATCCTGCTGCACGCGGGTCAGGCGATGCCATTCGCCACGCTCGCGCTCGGCTCCGCATTCGCCCTGTTCCTGTATCCGCACGCCGTAACCGGCACGCTGGCGGCGTCGAGCGGCGATGCGATCCGCCGCAACGCGATCATCCTGCCCGCCTACAGCGTCGCGCTCGGCCTGATCGCACTGCTGGGCTACATGGCGATCGCTGCCAACGTGCCGGCGAAAGGAACCGCGATCGTGCCGGCGCTGATCGCGCAGAGTTTCCCGGAGTGGTTCGCCGGCTTCTGCTACGCCGCCATCGCGCTCGGCGCACTGGTGCCGGCCGCGATCATGTCGATCGGCGCGGCGAACCTGGTCACGCGCAACATCTGGCGGCCCTACGTCAATCGCACGATGACGCCGAAGCAGGAATCCACGGTAGCGAAAACGACGTCGCTGGTGGTCAAGTTCGGCGCGCTCGCTTTCGTCGTGTTCCTGCCGCTGCAATACGCGATCGACCTGCAACTGCTTGGCGGCATCTGGATGCTGCAGGTATTCCCGGCCATCGTGTTCGGCCTGTTCACGCGCTGGTTCCGCGCCAACGCGCTGCTCGGCGGTTGGGCCGTCGGCATGGCACTGGGAACGTCTTTGTCGGCCAGCGTCGGCATGAAACCGGTGTTCGCCCTGCCCGGCATCGGCGGCGTCTATATCGGCCTGATCGCGTTGGCGGCGAATATAGCGCTGGCGGCATTGCTCACGCTGGTTGCCAATGCGCGCGGTACGGCGCGTGCGGGCGACGCCACGCAAGCAGCGGATTACGAAGACGCCGTGGCAAGTTCGTAGTCCACAAAATCGAACGCGAAGGCGTGGCGCGCATCGGCGGCATGATGCATGCGCACCGTTTCCCGCCACACGCCAGCATCGAATTCCGGAAAAAACGCATCGGCGTTTTCGGCAGTGCAATCCACCTGCGTCAGATGCAGGCGCGTTGCGCGTGGCAGTGCCAGCGCGTAGACCTCGCCGCCGCCGATTGCCATCAACTCTTCATCGCGTGCTGCGACGATGGCGGCAGCAAGCGATTCGACAGCCTGCTGATCCGCAAATGGCGCGGCGCCACTGCGTGTCAGCACCAGATTTCTGCGCCCCGGCAAGGCGCGACCGATCGCGAGCGCGGTCTTGCGTCCCATCAGCACCGGTTTGCCGAGCGTGAGTTGCTTGAATCGCCTCAGGTCATCCGGCAAATGCCACGGCATTGCGCCGTCGCGACCGATGGCGCGGTTCTTGTCCAGCGCGGCGATCAAGGAAATGTCGCTCACACCGCCACCGGCGCCTTGATCGCCGGATGCGACTGGTAACCCTCGATCGCGATGTCGTCGAAACGGAAATCGAAAATCGATTTCACATCCGGATTCAGTTTCAGGCGCGGCAGCGGCAGCGGTTCGCGCGCAAGCTGGGAGCGCGCCTGTTCGACGTGGTTGTTGTACAGATGCACGTCACCGAAGCTGTGCACGAAATCCCCGGGCGCGAGACCGCATACCTGCGCGAGCATGTGCGTGAGCAGCGCGTAGCTGGCGATGTTGAACGGCACGCCGAGGAACACGTCCGCCGAACGCTGGTAGAGCTGGCACGACAGTCTTCCGTTCGCGACATGGAACTGGAACAGGCAATGACAGGGTTGCAACGCCATCTTCGGCAGGTCGGCCACGTTCCACGCGCTGACCACGAGCCGACGCGAATCCGGATTGCGTTTGACTTCGTCGATCAGCCACGCAATCTGGTCGATGGTCTTGCCGTCGGCACCTGCCCATGATCGCCACTGCTTGCCGTACACCGGACCGAGGTCGCCATGCGCATCGGCCCATTCGTCCCAGATCGAAACACCGTTTTCATTCAGATACGCTATGTTCGTTTCGCCGCGCAGGAACCACAGCAATTCGTGGACGATGGATTTGGTATGCAGCTTCTTGGTCGTGACCAGCGGGAAACCTTTGGCAAGATCGAAGCGAATCTGGCGCCCGAACAGCGAGCGCGTGCCGGTACCGGTGCGGTCGGATTTCTCCGCGCCGTTGTCCAGCACGTCGCGCAGCAGGTCGAGGTATTGCCGCATGCTCTACTCGCTCTCCTTCAAGGGGAGGGCTGGGGTGGGGATGGTGTTGAGCGTCGGCGCGCGCCGCGACATCCACAACAGCACGATGCCGACGACGACCAACGGAATCGACTGCACTTGCCCCATCGTCAGCCAGCCGAACGCGAGATAGCCCAGTTGTGCGTCGGGAATGCGCACGAATTCCACTGCGAAGCGGAACACGCCGTACAACAGCGCAAACAGACCGGACACCGCGTAGCGCGGCCGCGGCTTGCGCGAATACAGCCACAGCACCGCGAACATGACCACGCCTTCGAGCGCGAATTCGTATAGTTCCGATGGATGCCGCGCTTCGTTGTTCAATTGACCGGCGAGAAACAACTGGTGCAATTCAGCTGTCGACTTGCCGAGCGCATCCAGCGCGCGTGGATAGATCACGCCCCAATCGGCATGCGTGTACTTTCCCCACAATTCGCCGTTGATGAAATTGCCGATGCGACCGAGGCCAAGTCCGATCGGCACCAGCGGCGCGACGAAGTCGATGGTGTCGAAGAAATGGATCTTGTGGCGCCGCGACCACCACCAGCCGGCGACGAGCACGCCGAGCAGACCGCCGTGGAACGACATGCCGCCATCCCACACCTTGAACAGCGCCAGCGGGTCGCGCCAGATCCAGTCCGGCGAAACATACGAGAGCATGTACCACAGTCGTCCGCCGGCAATCACGCCGATCATGCAGTAGAAGGCAAGGTCCGAAAATGCTTGCTCGCTGACCGGCAGGCGTCCCTGTTTCAATCGATGATTGCCCAGCCACCAGCCGCCGAGGAAACCGCCCAGGTACATCAGGCCGTACCAGTGCACGCCGATCGGGCCGAGGGAAAACGCGAGGGGATCGATATTGTCGAAAAAGATCATGCGAAAAACGCTGGCAAGCGGAGACGCCAGTGTAATGGATTCACGGCAGAATTCGGCAGGAGGTCCGCTGTGCGTTTCAATCAGGATATGCTTGCGGGATGCCCAACCACCTCGCCACCGAAACCAGCCCCTACCTGCGCCAGCACGCGGACAATCCGGTGGACTGGTGGCCGTGGTGCGATGAAGCACTCGCGTTGGCGCGTGCGCAGAACAAGCCAATCCTGCTTTCGATAGGCTACTCGGCCTGTCATTGGTGCCACGTGATGGCGCATGAGAGCTTCGAGGACGCCACCACCGCCGCGCTGATGAACGAGTTGTTCATTTGTATAAAAGTGGATCGCGAGGAACGCCCGGACCTCGACAGGATTTATCAGCTCGCGCATCAAGCCCTCACGCGCCGCGGCGGCGGCTGGCCGCTGACCGTGTTCCTGACCCCGGACGATCACCTGCCGTTCTACGCCGGTACGTACTTTCCGGAAGAGGCCCGCTACGGCATGCCGCCATTCGCGCAGGTGCTGCGCGAGGTGCGGCGCTGGTGGGACGAAAAGCCCGATCAGGTGCGCGCGCAGAATTCCGCACTGGCGGAATTCCTCGCCGATCAGGGTTGCGTGGATTCTTCGACCGGTGCGCTGAACGATGAGCCGATCCGCGCCGCACTCGCTCAAATCGACGCGAGTTTCGATGCGCAATTCGGCGGCCATCGCGGGGCGCCGAAGTTTCCACACTGCACGCAGATGGAGTTGTTGCTGGACG
>JAFEEK010000193.1 GCA_018241165.1 Pseudomonadota bacterium | reverse complement strand
GGCGTGTATTCGTGCACATCGGTGAGCACCGGCACGCCGATTTGCTTCTTTACTTCGGCGAGGATGCGCAGGCCTTCCTCGAGCCCTGGTCCGCGGAAACTCGTTCCCGATGTGCGATTGGCCTTGTCGAAGCTGGATTTGAAAATGAAGGGAACGCCGAGCTTGGCGGTGATTTCGCGGAGCTTGCCGGCGGTGTCGATTTGCAGTTGCTCGGACTCGATCACGCATGGTCCGGCGATCAGGAACAGGGGCTTGTCGAGGCCGACAGTGAAACCACACAATTTCATGCAATTTGCTCCGTCATTCCGGCGAAAGCCGGAATCCAGCGACTTTGCCCCCTTCCGCCCTCCGGGCACCTTCCCCCGCACGCGGGGGAAGGGAAAAAATACGTGCTCATGCCGAAGCCACCTGTGCCAGTCGCGGCGCGTTGCGCACGACCTTGAGCTCGCGCGCGGCGCGCACGAAGCCGATGAACAAGGGATGCCCGTCGCGCGGGGTGGAGGTGAACTCCGGATGGAACTGGCAGGCCACAAACCACGGATGCTGCTGCTCGGGCAACTCCACGATCTCCACCAGCAGATCGTCCATCGATTTGCCGGCGATGACCAATCCCAAATCCTCGAATTTCTGCCGATAGCGGTTGTTGAATTCGTAGCGGTGGCGATGGCGCTCGCGGATTACATCCTGTCCATATAGCTGGCGCGAAATCGTCCCGGTTTTCAGGCGACATTCCTGCGCACCCAGACGCATGGTGCCGCCCAGATCCGATGCCTCGTCGCGCTTTTCCACATCGCCCGTCCCGGTCGTCCACTCCGTGATCAACGCGATCACCGGATCGGCGCAGTGCTTGTCGTTTTCGGTGGAGCCCGCACCGGGCAACCCGGCGATGCTGCGCGCGAAATCGACCACCGCTGCATGCATGCCGTAGCAGATGCCGAAATACGGAATGCGGTTTTCACGTGCGAATTTCGCGGCCGCAATCTTGCCCTCGAAACCGCGCTTGCCGAAACCGCCGGGCACGAGGATGCCGTCGACATCGGCGAGCATTTCGGCGCCGCGCGCTTCGATGTCCTCGGATTCGAGCCAGCGCAAGTTCACGCGCGTGGATTGTTTCAGGCCGCCATGGCGCAGCGCCTCGCCGAGCGATTTGTAGGCATCCTTGTGCTCGACGTACTTGCCGATGATGGCGATCGTGACTTCGTCCTTCGGATGCTCGACCGCTGCGACCGCACGTTCCCATTCGCCAAGGCCCGCCGGTTTGGCATCGAGCTTGAGCTGAGCGAC
Organism: Pseudomonadota bacterium; assembly: GCA_018241165.1. Lineage (GTDB taxonomy): Bacteria > Pseudomonadota > Gammaproteobacteria > Xanthomonadales > Rhodanobacteraceae > Rudaea. Next base: position 1,459 of record JAFEEK010000193.1, on the reverse strand, counting down.
AACGATGTCGTCCAAACCCTGTTCGTGCAGCCACAGCGGCAGCTTGTACAGCACGTCCACGTCGACCGCACTGATCACGGCCTTCTCAGGCACATTGGTGAACAACGCGATCTTGCGCCGATCCGACAGCGGCAACGGTTGCTCGGAACGGCACAGCAGCACGTCGGCCTGGATGCCGAGCGCGCGCAATTCCTTGACCGAATGCTGGGTCGGCTTGGTCTTGATCTCGCCGGCGGCCTTGATGTACGGCACCAGGGTCAAGTGCATGAACAGGGTCTTGTCGGCGCCGTGCTCGATGCGGATCTGGCGGATCGCTTCGAGGAACGGCTGCGATTCGATGTCGCCGACCGTGCCGCCGATCTCCACCAGGGCGACGTCGTAGCCGCGCGTGGCTTCGTCGATGCAGCGCTTGATCTCGTCGGTGATGTGCGGAATCACCTGCACCGTGGCGCCCAGGTAATCGCCACGGCGTTCCTTGCGGATCACCGCTTCGTAGATCTTTCCCGTCGTGATCGAATTCTTGCCGGTCAGGCGCGTGCGCACGAAGCGCTCGTAGTGACCAAGGTCGAGATCGGTTTCGGCGCCGTCATCGGTGACGTAGACCTCGCCGTGCTGGAACGGGCTCATCGTGCCAGGATCGACATTGATGTAGGGATCGAGCTTCATCATCGTCACGCGCAGTCCGCGCGCTTCGAGAATGGCCGCAAGCGAAGCGGAGGCGATGCCCTTGCCCAGAGAGGACACCACGCCGCCGGTCACGAAGATCAAGGGAGTCATCAGCACGAATCCGCTGCTGGTAAAGGCGTATTCTACCGGGACGCGCTGCGCGCTGCGAGTGCCGCTCTAGATCGTCATTCCGGCGAAAGCCGGAATCCAGCGCCTTGGTCTTGAAACTTGTGATGCACTGGGTCCCGGCTTCCGCCGGGACGACGAGATGGGTTCTTGCTTTTCCGTTCGCCAACACCGACCATCCGCCGCCTCAAAAGAAACCCAAGCACGCATGAGCAGTAGATACAACGCCGCCGATATCGAAGTCCTGTCCGGCCTGGAGCCGGTCAAGCGCCGCCCCGGCATGTACACCGACACCTCGCGCCCGAACCATCTGGCGCAGGAAGTCATCGACAATTCCGTGGACGAAGCGCTCGCCGGTTACGCCAAAATCATCGAGGTGATCGTGCACACGGACGGCTCGGTCGAAGTTTCCGACGACGGCCGCGGCATGCCGGTCGACATTCACCCCGAGGAAGGCATCCCGGGCGTGGAATTGATCCTCACCCGCCTGCACGCCGGCGGCAAGTTCTCGAACAAGAATTACGCCTTTTCCGGCGGCTTGCACGGCGTTGGCGTTTCCGTGGTCAATGCGCTGTCGTAGAAAGTGGAAGTGACCATTCGCCGCGACGGCAATGTCTATCGCATGGACTTCAAGCATGGCGACCGCGCCAGCGAATTGAAGACCATC
>JAFEEK010000192.1 GCA_018241165.1 Pseudomonadota bacterium | reverse complement strand
GCAGGCGCGGGCCGCGTGCCCAGGCGATCTCCCAGGATGTAGCGCACGTCCGGCGCGTCGAGCAGCGCCATGAGCCGGCCACGGTCGGGATACGGCAAAACGTCCTGCGGCACTTGCGCAAATGCGGCGCGATCGCCGTGGCGGATGTGGCGCTCGATGCGCAGCGCCGCTTCGGCTTCATTGCCGGCGCGCCATGTCATCCAGTGCCATGCGATCGGGCTGCACGCGAGCGCCGCGACGAAGCCCAATGCAAGCGCCGCATTTGCGAGACGCGGCCATTTCCGTCCGTCGGCGAGCGCCAGGCGGCACAGGCAGGCCAGGCTGGCGAATGCCAGGCAGGCCAGCACGTCGATGTAACGCGAGATCGGATACCACAGGCGGAATTCCGGGCGCGCGAGCACGATCGCGCCCAGTTGCATCGCACCCCAGAGCGCAACGCACACGAACGCGATGTCGCATGGCTCGCCGCGACCGCGCACGATGCGCACGAGCAGGAATGCCGCTGGCGCGAGCAGCAGCATTGCAAGCACGGCCTCGCCGGCTTGCGGCCAGCCCCACTGCAAGGTCACCCGCTCGGCATGCGGCAGCGAAACGAATATCGCGACCGTCGCCAGCAGGACAAGCGCCGAGAACATCCATGCCGATGCCTTGCGCAAATCGCCGCTGCGACCGCGCAGGACGAAGACGAAGCTGGCGACGGCGCCGGCAAACGCGCCCGATCCCATCGACAATTCCGCACCGAAAACGCAGACGACAACCAACGCCAGGCCCAATGCCCCGCGTACGCGCACCGCAAGCACGATCGCGGCGATGCTGAATGCGATCAGGAAATAATACGGATTGGCCCAGCTCGCGATGATGTTCTCCCACGAATACGGCAGTGCCACGATCAGCAACGCGCACGCCACGAATGCGCCGCGAAAGCGGTACAGCTGCGTTGCTGCACCGGAAATCAGCACTGCCGCCATTGCGGCGTACAACGCCTGGCTGACTTCGCACGCCGGCACATTGTCGTATTGCACATCGCTGATGCGCAGTTGCAGCCAGCTCAGGGCCTTGCTCCACAGCATCACGTGCTCGTTGTCCAGGGCGAGCCAGAACGACGATGTGGACGAGTGCGCCAGCATCGGTTGCGCCATCGCTGCTATCACGCCATCCCATTCGTCGTAGAAAGGCATCTCGGGCGCAAACGCGATGACGATGGCCAAGCGCACCGCAACCAGCACGAGGAAGATGCCCGCAGCGATGCGCCAGAATCCGCATTCCGCGGCGCCATCCGCGCATGCCGGTTTCATGCCGCCGCTTTCCGCGCGACCGCGCCGCTCACCCGCTCGCGGTCTTCCAGATCGCGTGCCGTGAAGACTTCCACAAATCCACTTTGTTGCAACAGTCCGCGCACCGCCATGCCCTGATCGAAGCCGTGTTCGAGCAACAGCCAGCCGCCGGCATGCAGATGTCGAGGCGCGTCGCGGACGATGCGGCGGATCGCATCAAGCCCATCCGCGCCGGATGCCAACGCACTGCGTGGCTCGAAGCGCAGGTCGCCTTGCACGAGGTGCGCGTCGTTTTCGGCGATGTAGGGCGGATTCGACACGATCCCGTCGAAGCGGCGCTGGCCGAGTGCCGCGCACCAGTCGCCCTGCGCGAAATCGACATTGTCGATGCCAAGCCGCCGGGCGTTGCCGCGCGCAACGTCGAGCGCTGGCACGCTTGCGTCCGTTGCCAGCACACGCGCCTGCGGCCGCGCATTCGCGATGGCCAGTGCGATCGCACCGGAACCGGTGCCGAGGTCGACAATATCCACTTTTACGCTTTGTGGAATACGCTGCAATGCCAGCTCGACCAGCAATTCGGTTTCCGGACGAGGAATCAGCACGTCCGGCGTCAGCGCGAAATCGAGCGCGTGGAATCCACGATGGCCAATGATATAGGCGACCGGCTCGCCGGCCACGCGACGCGAGAGGCAGCAATGGAACTGTCCCGCCAATACCGGCGCGACCACATCATCGCGGTGCGCGACCAGCCATGCGCGGTCGCATCCGAGCGCATGCGCGATCAACAAATGCGCCTCGCTGCTTGCCTCGTCGCCAGTCAATGCGGCACGCGCCGCATCGAGCAAGCCACGCACCGTGTACTGCGTCATGCGGCGTCCACGGGTTTTTCCGGCGGCGTTTCAAGCGGCGACGCGGCCAGCGGCGGCTTGTGCCAGTAGCCATCCTTCGTCCAGGCCGCGAACGCATCGCGCAACCAGCCGATCAGCGCATTCGCCAGCCACAGCGCCCACGCCAGCATCAGCAGCTTGTAGACCCACAGCGGAACGCTGATGGCCGTGACCTGCGGCAGCGCGTCCGCGCTGCGGTCGGCGAACCATTCCAGCACTTGCGCTGTGGAACCGTTGCCGGCGACGTGCATGTCGGGCGATCCGAGCAGGCCCTGCGGGATCGCCGAAATCAGGCTCGCCAGCGCAAACAGGGTCAACAGTGCCAATCCGAGCTGGCTCAGGTTGAACAGCGATTCGTTCTTCGGTTGCGCCTCGCGGCCGCGCCAGTCGAAAGCGAACAGCCACACCACGACGACGATCAGCGCGCTCCACGAGAACGTGGAGAATCCCAAGCCCAGCAGCAGCCAGTCGCGGAATTTCAGGCGCGTGCGTCCACTGCGCGAGAGTGCGAATGCGATGAGGATCATCACCAGCAACTCGCCCCAGTACAGCACGGCCGGGCCGACGGTCGGTCCCCAGACCGCGAGCAGCCAGCGATTCGCCGGCAGGGTCAGCACGAGGTTCACGTTCGCGGCGGGCAAACCAAGCGCGATCGGCGGCGTGCTCGTCGCCATGCCCAGTGCCGCATCCGTACGGAATCGGACGTCAAAACGATGCGTGCCCGGCGTCAGCGGCAATGTCAGCTTGCCGTCCTGCGCGCGCAGGTTCAGCGGCGCGTTGTCGCGCGTCACCCCAAGCACCTGCGCCGCGGCCGGCAAGGCGATGACCTGATCGCCGCCCTGGCTCGCGCGCAGGGTCAACTGCAGCGTGTGCGTGGCCGCATGCTGAGCGGCATTGCTGCTCAGGCTGGCGGCGTCGATCGCGCGCTGCGCGCCGTTCACCGCGTCGGGCCGCGTCACCGTCAACGTCAGGGTTTCGCCGGGCAGCGGATGGAACTCGAAATTGCGGTAGTCGTTGGCGTCGTCGCCGGATGCGAGATCGACGCCGGGCACACCCGAGAACTCCACATGCCAGGTCGGACTGACCACCATGCGCCAGACTTCCGCGCGATCGGACAAGGCCGGCGCCGTGAGCGTCAACGCGCCGCCCTTGTCGATGTTGCCGTTCCATGAAGTCTCATCCGCGCCATCGGCAATGGCGGCTTCGACCGTGCCATCTTTCACCACGATGCCGGCGGAAGACACATGCTCGCCCTTGAGCAGCGGCACGGCGACGCTGAATCCGCCCGTTTGCGGCGCCATGCGCCGCACATGCGTCGTCACTGTCCAATCAAGGCCGAGATTGATGCGACGCGTCACCTCGACATAGGGCGGAAACTGCTGCACGCCGAACGTCGGCTTGGCGCCGGCGTCCGCGCGCACGCGCGCGAGCGTCAGGCTGTCCGCCAGCAGGCGGTCGTCGGCCAGACCCGAGGCATTCCAGCCCTTGCCGGAAAACAGCACGCGCGCAGGCTTCAGTGCAAACGCCAGCGTGGCCTTGTCGCCAGCCGCGGCGTAGCCCAGTTGCACGCGGTGCACGCCGCGTGCAACCGCCAACCAATCGGCGCTGTCGGAGCCGCGCGCGACGGCGTCGCTGGCCACGCCGTCCACTTGTACACTTTTCAGCATCGCGCCATCGCCGGCATCCGGCAGCGGCAGCGCGACACGTTCGCCGGCATGCACTTCCAGCGCAACGCCGACGTTATCGCCATCCGCCGTCACCTGCGCTTGTGCAATTTCCGCGCACTGCGGCGCGCATTTCGGCGCCTGCGTCAAACGCTGGCGCAACTGCTGCAACAATTCCTGCGGCGGATAGCCTTGCGCCTGCGCGGACGGTGCGAGCAAAGCTCCGCCCAGCACGAGCAAGCTGGCTCCCAGCGTCGCGCGGCGCGGAAGCGTGAAATCCGGCTTGGTGCCGCGGAACAGGCGCAGGATCAGGAACGCGAGCAACGCCACCAGCGCGATGCGCAACGGCCGCACCAGCCACGGCGGCGCGATCAGCAGGCGCACCGATTGCGTGGCGAGTACGGGTCCACTCCAGCTCAGCAGCGCTTCGCTGCCGAGCGTCCAACTCGGCATGCCCGCGCCGGTTTGCACGACAGTGGTCTGGCTGTAGTGGTCAACGACGTCCGCGCGTTTGAAATTGGCACCGGTCACGGTGACTGTCTTGTATTGCCTCGGTCCGGTGGAATCATTGGCTTCGCCCGCCTGCATTGGCGCGGGAGCCGGAACCGCCATTGGCGCGGAGGCAGCTTTCGGCATACTTCGCAATGAAACTTGCTCCCCAGCCGCGATACGGTCGTTGACGTTAGATTCAGCAGTGGCTTCGCGTGCAGGCCTTGCCGCGTAACTTCCCGTTTCCAGTTGCGGATACAGCGCATCGCGCACTTGCGTGGCGACGAAGGGCAATGCGATCAGCACGAGGATCAGCAGCGCGAGCGCGCGCAGCCGCCGCGCCGCATTCGCAAGCTTGCCCGCAGGCAAGGCCTGCGCGATCAGGGCCAGCGCGATCACCGCGATCAGGCTCCACAGCGGCGCATCGGATTCCTGGTAGCCGAGGATGAGATATGCCAACGCCGCTGCGGCGCCAGCCCAGCCAAGCAGGCGCCACGCCAGCAGCACGAGAATGGCGCAGACGAATACGTCGAGCAGGGTCCAGCCGGCGATCCAGCTTCCCGCCGCGCTGTCGGCACCGGGCGCAGCGAGCAGCTTGTATCCGTACGGTAAATGCAGGCGAGTGCTCACGCCGTCGAAGGCTTGCATCCAACCCGCGACCGGCATGGACGCCGCCGCACCAATGCGCAAGTTGGCGGACAGATCCACATTCGGCGTGCGCCATTCCACGCCGCTCGCATTCGCCGTCGCGCCGCGCGTGACCAGCAAATCCTCGTTGCCGGATCGCGCATTCGCGGCGCTGGCCTGCTCGAGCGTGTACGGCGCAGCGGCATCCAGGCGCCAGCCGTTGACCATCGTGCCGCGCACCTCGTCGTGCGCGTACCAGCCGCCGCCGGAGAAATCCAGCCACGCCTCGCGTTGCAAGGTCAGGCGGTTGGCCGCATCCGGCGCGAGTCCGCGCGAGCGCTGTTCGATGTCGATCTTCGCACCGTCGACGAGCGCGAACGCAGGATACGTTTGCCAGTCGTCCGGCACCTCGGACTGGCGCGGATCGACCTGCACGGCGCCGCTCGCGGCAGTCACGCGCAGATGCAGATCGGCGGCGTAACTCCAGATTTCCTGCTTCGGCCACGGTGCGGGCGCGTTGCGCGCGGCGACCGACTTCAACGGCGCCAGTGCGCGCGCTTGCAGCGTCAACATCGCATTGCCGGGTTGCACCTGCACATGCACGATGCCGTCGGCATCCAGACGCGCGGGCCAGTCGCCATCGATGGACATCGCCGCGAATCCTTCCGGCAAAACCGGGCCCAGCGTTTGTTCGCGCGCCTGTCCGGAAACCGCGAGGCGAATCTGCGTGGTCAGCAGCGCTGGCACGCCGTCGGCGAGCAGACGGAACACGCGCACGTCGATGTGGTCGGCCTGCGGCGCCGCCGTGGCGGCACGGCCCAGGGTCAGCTCGTCGCCATCGCGCTGCGTCTGCGCAACTGGCTTGCCGTCGATCGCCAGCGCGATCAAACCAATGTTTTGCGGAACCGCGAGCGACTGCGGACGTTCGCGCCATGGGATCGAACCCTTGATCGCGTAACTGCCTGTCGCCAGCCACAGCGCCGGCGCGCCGCCATGCTCGATCACCGGGGCCGCCTGCCCGTTCACGGTGACCTGCTGCGGCCAGTGCTGCGGATCGCCCGGCAGCAAGACCCAGCTCGGCGCTTCCACGCGCCAGGCGATGGAAAACACGGCGGCATCGGCATTCGCATCGACGTGCAGCGTGCCCGGCCAGGCGCAGACGAAATCGCCCGGCGCGTTCGGCGCGCGCGTGGCCAGGAACGGGCAAGCGCGGTAATCCAGATCGTGCATGACCCAGGCGCGCCAGTCGCGCAACGCGGATGGAATTTCCGCATCCGGCGCCTGTGCTTGTATACTTGTGGAAAATGCGAGAAGGCAGCCGATCAGGGCGGATCCGATACGCATGCGACGCTCCCGGAAATCAGACGTGGCGGTTGAAACGGCGGCAGCGCCGCAGCGGGGTCAAACGGGTCCGGCGTGCATGAGCAGGCGCCATGCCTGCTCGGCGCAGGCGAGTACGAACCCGGCGAGGAAAAACAGGTAGCTCCAGCGCAAATACGGATACTTGTGCTGGGCCAGATACACGCCCAGCGAATAGATGTCTCCTGACCAGGTGGCGTACGGCGAGCCATCGCGCGCCAGCGCCTGCGCCATCTCGTGCAGATAACGCTCGCGCGACAACTGGCCGAAATGGCCGAAGAACAGCAGGTTGAATCCCGGCGGCAGCGAACCGTCGGCGTTGAGCTTCGGCGGCCGGTACTTCGGCAACACGGCGAGGATCGCCAGCAGCAGGGCAATCAGAGTGAACGCGGCGAGGATCAGCGCGGCGACGCGCAAATCCGGATCGTTGAGCCGGCCCAGGGTCAGGGTCAGCACGATCGAGGACATCGTGATGATGATGTTGGCCTTGGTGTCGGCCATGCTCGACAGCGCCACATGATGCTGTTGCGCGGTACGCAGCAGGTTATCGGTGGTGCCGCGCTCGGGAATGTCGGCGAACAGCGCGTTGATGCGTTGTGAGGGCGGCACTTCCATCCCCATCGCTCCCATCCCCATCGGCAAGTGACAGAATAAGGGCATGATAGGAACCGCGCGCCGGATTGGCAATCGCCTCGTGCTGGCCGCCGGCGTGTTTGCGCTGGGCGGCTGCGCGACCGTGTTTTTCGCCGCGGTGGACAAGCTCGAATACACGCGCAACGTCGCCGAGCGCGACCATATCGTGTTCGACGCCAAGCGCGATCTGGCGCTGGACGCCTATTCGCCGGCAGGCGCCAAGGCGGCGCCGATCGTGGTGTTTTTCTACGGCGGCAGCTGGAGCGAGGGGAAACGCCACTGGTACCGCTACGTCGGCGACGCATTGGCCAACCGCGGCGTAGTCGTGTTCATTCCGGATTACCGCAAGTATCCGGACGTGCGCTTTCCGGCGTTCATGCGCGATGCCGCACGCGCGCTCGCGTGGGTGCGCGAGAATGCCGCCGAATTCGGCGGCGATCCGCAACACATTTATGTGATGGGCCATTCCGCCGGCGGCCAGATTGCCGCCCTGCTCGCCTGCGACAAGCGTTATCTTGAAGCAGTCGGCATGCAGCCGCGCGATCTGGCCGGCATGATCGGCGTGGCCGGTGCGTATGCGTTCCTGCCCTTCGTCGACGACGAGCCGGAAATCTTCGGCAATGACGCCAAGGGCCGCTACGATTCGCAGCCGATCAATTTCGTCGATGGCGACGAGCCGCCGATGCTGCTGCTGCAAGGCAGCGACGACGACGACGTGCTGCCGAGCAATGCGCAGGCGATGGCCGAGCGCGCGCAGGCGATGGACGGCACGGCGACGTTGAAGCTGTATCCGGATGTCGGCCACAACGCCATCCTGCTCGCGCTCGCGCGCGGACGCGAAGCACGCATCCCGACCCTGCGGGATATCCTCGCCTTCATCGGCAAAACGGACGCCGCCGCGAGCTTGGCGGCGTCCTCGACTCAGTGAGTTGACTGGGCTTCGGCCCAATTCGCCAGCGCGCCTTCGCCCACGTGTCCGCGCAAGGCCGCGCACTGGCGTGCGCTTTCCAGCGTCTGCGCCAGGCTGCGTTGACCGCCGATCAGGTCCTTGATGCGCGGCGCGAAGAATTTTTCCAGTTCGGCCGCCTGCGCATCCGAACAACGGCCACCGGCCACCATGCGCGGCAGGT
>JAFEEK010000191.1 GCA_018241165.1 Pseudomonadota bacterium | reverse complement strand
GTCGCCGGCGCCCTGTTCCTCGGGTTTCTTGCGATCCACGCCCTGGTTGATGTCCGGCGATTGCTTGCCGATCAGGTTCAGCACGCCGCAGGTGGCGCCGTCGAAGCCGACGTCGGAGGAGTTGTAGCCGATGTCGAGGATGACGCGGCGGGTGAGCGCTTCCAGGTCGATCCAGGCGCTGGTGGTGATTTCGCCGGCGACGATGGCGACGCCGGTCTTGACCATGGTTTCGCAGGCCACGCGCGCGCGCTTGTCCTGCGCCAGGATGGCGTCGAGCACGGCGTCGGAAATCTGGTCGGCAACCTTGTCCGGATGGCCTTCGGACACGGATTCGGAAGTGAAGAGATAACTGCTCATCGCGCTCGATACCTGCAAGGGGAATGGGAAACAGCCGCGCATGATACAACGCGCGGGCCTGCTTTGCAGCAGCGGCAGGGCCGCGGTTGGCCGCGATTCATGTTCGGACGTTTAGATGGCTATGCTGCCAGGGGCAGGCCGGCGCCGAGCGCGGCGAAGTAGTCGCGGGTCAGGCGCAGTTGTTCGCGCACGGTTTCCGCGCGATTGACGACGCTGCGAAAGGCCGTGTTCTCCGGCCTGTCCTTGGCGTACCAACCCAGGTGCTTGCGCGCGATGCGCACGCCCGCGACTTCGCCATAGAACGCGTACAGCGCTTGCAGGTGTTCGCACAGGATCGCGCAGACCTCGGTCGCATCGGGCGGCGCGAGCAGTTCGCCGGTGGCGAGAAAATGCGCGATTTCGCGGAAAATCCACGGCCGGCCCTGCGCGGCGCGACCGATCAGCAGGCCGTCGCACCGCGTGTAGTCGAGCACGGCCTTGGCCTTTTGCGGCGTATCCACGTCGCCGTTGGCGAACACGGGAATGGACACGGCCTGCTTGATCGCGGCGATGGTGTCGTATTCGGCATCGCCCTGGTACAAGTCGGCGCGCGTGCGCCCGTGCACGGCCAGCGCGGCGATACCGGAATCCTGCGCGATCTTCGCGATGCGCACGCCATTGCGGTTGTCGCGGTTCCAGCCAGTGCGGATTTTCAGCGTGACGGGCACATCCACCGCGCCAACCACGGCGAGCAGGATGCGCGCGACCAACGCTTCGTCCTGCATCAGCGCGCTGCCGGCGTATACATTGCACACTTTTTTCGCAGGGCATCCCATGTTGATGTCGATGATTTGCGCGCCCTGGTCGGCGTTGTAGCGCGCGGCATCGGCGAGCATCGCCGGATCGTAGCCGGCGATCTGCACGCTCACCGGCGCCGGTTCCCCGGCGTGGTCCATGCGTTTGAGCGACTTGCGCGTCGTCCACAACTTCGGATCGGACGTCGTCATCTCGGTCGTCGCCAGGCCTGCGCCCAGCCGTTTGCACAGCAGGCGAAACGGCTTGTCGGTGACGCCGGCCATGGGCGCCAGGCCCACGGGCGGATCGATGGTGTAGGGGCCGATGCGCATGGCGCGCATTGTAGCCGGCGTCAGGCGCCGAAGCGCGCCACCACGGCTTCAAACCGCGGCATCGCCGGCGCGGTGCCGACGGTTTCGGTGGACAGCGCGGCGACGCGGTTGGCGTGGACAATGGCGCGGTGGAATGGCGCATTGTGGAAAAGTACCATCGCGGCGGCGAGCGCGCCGGAAAATGCGTCGCCGGCGCCGGTGGTGTCGATCGCGTTGACGCGTTCGGGCGCGAGGCGGTAATGATCGACCGCGTCGCCGCGCCGGTCATCGCCGTGCGAGACGAAGCAGCCTTGCGCACCGAGCGTGATCACGACGGTCGAAACGCCGAGCCGACGCGCCAGCGCATGCAGCTCGGCGTCGCCGCGGGAGGCGAGCGTCGATGCCTCCACCGCCGCGCCGGCGATGCGCTCGAGCAGTAGCGAGAATTCGGTTTCGTTCGGGGTGATGATGTCGGCGCGGCGCAGCAGGCTTGCGTCGATGCCCGGCACGGCGGGCGCGGGATTGAAGATGCGCGTGAGCCGGTGGCGTTCGCCCAGTTGCAGCGCCGTGGCGATGGCATCGAGGTTGTTTTCCGCCTGCACCAGCACGATCTTCGCGCCGGCGAATGCGTTGTCCTGCGCACGCACGAAATCCGTGTCCAGATGCTCGTTCGCGGCGAAGTTCACCGCGATCTGGTTGGCGCCGTTGGCGGCAACCACGATGCTGGATGCGGCGGTGGGAAAATCCTTGCGCACCTGCCAGCGGCAGGGCAGGTTTTCCGCGCGCGCGAACTGCTGCGCGATCGCGCCCAGGTGATCGTCGCCGATCGCACCGATGAACGCGGTGGCGACGCCCTGCCGCAAACACGCAACGGCCTGATTGAAGCCCTTGCCGCCGGGCCCGGTGTTGAATCCGTGCGCGCGCCGGGTCTCGCCGGGTTGCGGAAAGCGATCGACCAGCCAGGCGTGGTCCTGCACGTAGCTGCCGACGACGACGACCTGCGCCATGGCGTCAGTGCGTGGGAACCGGCATCGCCGCACCCGGCGTGTGCTTGTGCTTGAACAGCGGCACGAACGCGATCGCCATCACCAGCGAATACAGCGCGAACGCGACCCAGATGCCGTGCCAATCCTTCACGCCGGCCGCATCGGTGTACCAGCGGTCGATCATCCAGCCGCTGATCGAGGAGCCGAGCACCGCGCCGATGCCGTTCGTCATCAGCATGAACAGGCCCTGCGCGCTGGCGCGGATCTTCGGATC
>JAFEEK010000190.1 GCA_018241165.1 Pseudomonadota bacterium | reverse complement strand
TTGTTGCCCGACTGCGTCAACTGCAACAGCTTCACGGCGGTCGAACTGATATCGACCCCGATCAGCGGTGGCGCTTTAGCACTGAGTAGGCCCACACTTTTTCCCCTTCCCACGCGCCCTTACGAGCGATATATGCGCATCCACATTAAATACGAACTTTAACGGATTATCAACAGTCTCTTGAAAGATCCAGCAAGTCATTGATATATCACAATTATGTCAGTAGTTTTGCCGATATTCCGCCGAATTCTTCTATCCGCTGGATGGCTGTGCACCTATACTGGCGGAGCGATCTTCGCCCGGAAGACCGCCTCGCTACCTTGACTGCGATCACAACTCCGATCACGCATGAGAATATTTCGACGTTTGCTCCGTTGGTTCTTGGTTTTGTGCGTGCTGGGCGTCGTGGTCGGCGCCATCGGGATCGGAATCGCCTACTGGCTGATCGAGCCGCGCCTGCCGTCCGTCGACGTGCTCAAGGATGTACGCCTGCAAGTTCCACTGCGCGTCTACACCCGCGATGCGAAGCTGATCGCCACCATCGGCGAGACGCGCCGCATCCCGGTCAAGATCGAAGACGTGCCACAACAGTTGAAGAATGCGTTCCTCGCGGCGGAAGACGCGAACTTCTACAGCCACTCGGGCATCGACTTCACCGGCATCCTGCGCGCGCTCGGCTACATGGTCGTCAAGCGCAGCCTGCACGTGCCGGGCGGCAGCACGATCACCCAGCAGGTCGCGCGCGGATTTTTCCTGAGTTCAGAAGTCAGCCTGACGCGCAAGGCGACCGAGATATTCCTGTCGTTCCGCATCGAGCACGAGCTGACCAAGGACGAGATCTTCCAGCTTTACCTCAACAAGATCTTCTTCGGCAACCGCGCCTACGGCGTCGCCGCCGCCGCCGAGTTCTACTACGGCAAGACGCTCGACCAATTGAGCCTGCCCGAATGCGCAATGCTCGCCTCGCTGCCGAAATTCCCGTCGAGCAGCAACCCGCTGAGCAATCGCGCGCGCGCCACCGAACGGCGCAACTACACACTGCAACGCATGCTCGACAACGGCTTCATCACGGCCGCGCAGTTCAAGCAGGCCAGCGCCGAGCCGGACCAGTCGTTCGCGCATGAGCCACCGGTCGAAGTCGACGCGCCCTACATCGCCGAGCAGGTACGCCTGGATGCGCTGGATCGCCTGGGCAACGACGCCCTGACCGACGGCTTCAGCGTCTACACCACCCTGGATTCGCGCGACCAGATCGCCGCCAACCAGGCCATGCGCGACGACCTGATCAGCTACGACGAGCGCCACGGTTGGCGCGGACCGGAAGCACATTTCGACATCGGCGCCCATCCATTGCCGCCGCAACTGGACAAGCGGCTGGATGCGGATGCGTTGCGCCCCGTGCTCGGACTGATCGCCGGCATCGTTGTCGACAGTTCCGAAAAATCCGCCGATATCTACCTGCAGGACGGCCAGAGCGTGCCGTTGGATCTGGCCGCGGTGCGCTGGGCGCAACGCTACAAGGACGAGAGCCATCGCGGCGCGCCGCCCAAGCGCGTCGACGACGTGCTCAAGCCCGGCGACGTGGTGCGCCTTGCGCGTACCGCGGACGGCAAATGGAAGCTGTCGCAAATTCCGAAGGTCCAGGGCGCGCTGATCGCACTGAATCCCGACGACGGCGCGATCGAAGCCGAGGTCGGCGGCTTTTCCTACGCACGCAGCAAGTTCAATCGCGCCGTTCAGGCCAGTCGCCAGCCCGGGTCCGGATTCAAGCCATTTTTCTATTCCGCCGCGTTCGAGCACGGCTTCACGCCGGCATCGATCATCAACGACGCGCCGATCGTGTTCGCCGATCCGTCCAAGCCTAACGGCCTGTGGGAACCGAAGAACGACGACGACAAGTTCGAAGGCCCGATGCGCCTGCGCGAGGCGCTGGTTCAGTCCAAGAACCTGGTGTCGGTGCGCCTGCTCGATGCGATCGGCGTTCGCTACGCGCGCGAATTCGCCACACGCTTCGGCTTCACCTTGCAGCAATTGCCGGACAACCTGTCGTTCGCGCTCGGCACCGCATCGGTTTCGCCGCTGGCGATGGCGCGCGGATACGCGGTGTTCGCCAATGGCGGATTCCTGGTCGATCCGTATTTCATCGACCGCATCGTCGACCGCGACGGCAAGGAAATCTTCAAGGCACAACCAGCGCTGGCCTGCCGGCATTGTCCGCAGCGCCTGATCGAGGACGCGCGCGAACAAGCCACCGCTGCCGCCAATGCGGGTGATGCGCAGCCGATCAAGACCTCGCTGCCGGGCACGCCGGCGCCTGCCACGGCAGCGGCACCGGCGGATCCGGTTGCACCGAAACTCGCGCCGCGCGTACTCGATGCGCGTACCGCCTACCTGCTCGACTCGATCCTGCGCGATGTCGTGCGTCGCGGCACCGGCGCCAAGGCGATGGTGCTCAAGCGCAACGATCTGGCCGGCAAGACCGGCTCGACCAACGATCACCGCGATGCCTGGTTCAACGGCTTCAACGACGACATCGTCGCCAGCGTCTGGGTCGGCTTCGACGATTTTTCCTCGCTCGGCCGCAGCGATGGCGTCGGCGAATTCGGCGCGCAGGCGGCGTTGCCGATGTGGATCGACTTCATGCGCGCGGCGCTCAAGGGCGTGCCGGAGAAGCCCTTCGAGATGCCGCCCGGCATCACCACCGCGCGCATCGACAAGGCGACCGGCCAACTCGCACCGGCCGGCGATCCGAACAGCATGCTGGAAATGTTCAAGGTCGAGGATGTCGCCCGTCTCGCCGCCGGCCCGAACAACGCGACGGACGAAGAAAAAAAGGTCCAGCAGGACGCCTACGGAATCTTCTGATGGCCGCACGCGACAACCCGATGCGCCGACGCGTGGCGGTGGAAGCGGCACGCCTGATCAGCGAACACGGATTGCGCGACTACCACGCCGCCAAGCGCAAGGCTGCCGAGCGCTTGAACATCCGCGACGAATCGAGCCTGCCGAA
>JAFEEK010000018.1 GCA_018241165.1 Pseudomonadota bacterium | reverse complement strand
GGAATATGCCGTGGACATGGCGGCGATCCTAATGCCGCGGCGATACCGAAACTAGCCGTTTTCGGCTATGGATGCCGCTTACGCGAAATACCTGCTGACGCTCAAATCCAGTGCAAGGCAGAAGCGATGATCTCGCGCGCGCCACTCTGCGCGCATAAACCGTGTGCGATCAGCAAGCGCTCCGGATTCCATCCGAGTACTTTTTCCAGTGCAGCGCGAGCGGGCGCATGGCGTAGAAAGCTCGAGCGCCAGTCGAATGGCGTACCCCCTCGCTCGCCGACCAGTCCGGCGAGTTTCATGACCATTCCCTTCCAACCGGAAATGCTCGTCTCGGGGAAGCGTTGAATCAGGTCGCCGATGATCGCGGTACGCGAAGCACGATGGAAGAAGGCGACTTCGTTCATAGCGAATGAGCCGTTAAAAAGTGCCTGATCAATGTCCTGCTTCCACGCGAGCGGCGGCTCATCGCCAAGATCGGCGGCAAAGTGCAATGTTTTCTTTTTGCGCGCGAGCCCGGGCGGCGCATACAGCTGCGCGTGCGGCCAATGCTCGGCCCACGCTTGCAGAAACAGGTGATGCAGCTTGTTCGGCGAGACGATGTAGCGCACGGGACCAATCGCTTGGACTGCGTCGGCGAGTTCCGGCGTGAGTGCGATCGGCGACCACATCCAGGCGCTGCCATCCGACAGACGCGCCACCGCCATGCGCGTGGGATACGGAAAGCCGGCGAACGAAACCGTGGGCCCTTGCGCGACGTACAGCGATGGTCCGAATTGTTCGAGCATTTCGGCAGGATACTACGTCGTTGTGTCGCGCATGCCGCAATCGGTCGTCAAAACCCGTATTTCAGGAATCCGCCATCGACGGCGAGAATTTCGCCGGTGATGTAACTCGCCGCGGGCAGGCACAGGAACGCTGCCGCGGCGGCGACTTCCTCCGGCTCGCCGATACGCGCGAGCGGCGTGCGTTGCAACACGTCGTCGAGGTAATCCGGATCCGCGAGCGCGCCTTCGGTACGCTGCGTGCGGATGTACCACGGCGCGACCGCGTTGACGCGGATGCCGTCGTCCGCCCATTCGCAGGCGAGGTTCTTCGTCAGTTGCGCGAGCGCCGCTTTCGTCATGCCGTACGGCGAGCCGGTGCGCACATGCGTGAGCCCCGACACCGAACTCACGTTCACGATTGCCGCATTCGCATGCTCGGCCAGATGCGGATGTGCGAGCCGGCACATCGCGAACGCGGACACGAGGTTCGCGTCGATCAGCGCGCGCACTTCGTCTTCGCTGTATTCGAGCGTGGCCTTGCGCTGGTTCGTGCCGGCGTTGTTCACGAGCAGCGACAATTCGACGTCGAGGTCGGCGAGCCAGTCGAAAACTTCCAGGCGCTGCTCGTGGTCGGATACATCCGCCGCGAACGCGAGTATTTCGCGATCAGGGAACTCTTCGGCCAACTCGACGCGCGCGGATTCCAGATGCACTTCGTCGCGTGCCACCATCAGCACATCGGCGCCAAGCGCCGCGAACTCGCGTGCGCACGCCAGGCCAATGCCGCGGCTCGCGCCGGTGATCAGGCCGGTTTGACCGTCCAGCCGCCAACGTGCCGCATTTGTCGTCATCGCCGTGTACCCGCGCTTGAGCCGTGTGCCGCTCCGGCGCAGACTGTACGCAATTCACCGGGAGACCGCCATGAAAACCGCGCTTGCCTGCATTGCCATCCTCAGCATGGGCCTTGGCGCCTGCGGTGCCGACGCGCCGCCGCCGCCGAAAGCCGCCGCCGCGCAACCGGCGCCACTACCGGATTCGAATGTGTTCAGCAGCGACGTCAAGGCGCTGCAAAAGGCCAAGGATGTGCAGAAGACCGTCGATGAGCAGAAGAAGGCGCAGGATCAGGCCATCCAGGATTCGGGTGGGTGAAGATCAGGCTCATCGCGTCGCGCAATTCGACGCTCGATTTCAAGTGTTAACCGCCTCTCCCGCCAGCGGGAGAGGGGGAGCAAGGCTGACTACTCAGCGCAAGTTGCAAAAGCAATACGCATACACGCCCAGTTTCCCATCGCTCGCTGATTGCAGCAGCCGCAACTGCTGACGAATCTGCGCCTGCTCGAGCAATCCAAGCGGCATCTGCGGCAACACCGCGCGGGCGAACGACACGAGCGCGTCGTTGCTCATGTTCATCGCCACGCGTTCCCACAACGTGAGCGGTTTTTCCACATACGTCACGCGGTAGTTGCTGCCCAGGTTCGCGGCCTGCGCGGCGGCGGCGGTCGCGTCTTCGAGTCCGCCGATCTTGTCGACGAGCCCGCGTTCTTGCGCTTGCTTGCCGCTCCACACGCGACCTTGCGCGATCGCATCGATCTGATCCGGCGTCTTGTGGCGAGCGGCGGCGACCTTGTGGATGAAGCGCTGGTAACCGTTGTCGATCGCCGCCTGCAACGCCGCGCCGACGTTCGGGTCGAGCGCGCGGCGCGGATCGATCGGATCGGCCAGCGGCGTGGTGCCGACGCCATCGGTGTGTACGCCGATCTTCGCGAGCGTGTTCGGGATGTTCATCATGATGCCGAAGATGCCGATGGAACCCGTGATCGTCGTCGGCTCCGCGAAGATCTGGTCGCCGTCCATCGAGATCCAGTAGCCGCCGGACGCTGCGACATTGCCCATCGACACGATCACGGGTTTGTGCGCGGCCTTCGTCAACTCCACTTCGCGGCGGATGAGTTCGGATGCGAACGCATCGCCGCCCGGCGAATTCACGCGCAGCACGACCGCTTTGACGGAATCGTCCAGGCGCGCTTCGCGCAGCAGCTTCGCGGTGGATACGCCACCGACCGTGCCCTGCGGCTGGTCGCCGGGCAGGATTTCGCCTTCCGCGACGACGACCGCGACTTGCGGGCCGGCGTCGAGCGCGCGCTCGCGTTCGACCAGCGCCGCGTAGTCGGCGAAGTCGATGTGCCGATAGGTGTGACCGTCGCGCGCGCCTTCGTCGATCAACAGCTGCCGCGCTTCGTCCGGGGTCGCGAGCTTGTCGACGAGCTTGGCGGCGAGCGCGAGCTTGGCCATGTCGCCGCCCGCGGCCTTCACCGCGTCGGCGTAACCGGCGATCAGGGCGGAAATTTTTGCCGGATCCAGATGCCGCGCCGCCGCGACATCCTTGAGGTAATCGCCCCACAGATCGTTCATCCAGAACAGGTCGGCCTCTTTCGATTCGGGCGAGGCGTCGTTGCGCACATACGGTTCCGGATACGACTTGAACGTGCCGACCTTGAACACGTGCACGTCGACGCCGAGCCAGTCGAGCGCGTCCTTGTAGTAACTGCGGTACGCGCCGAAGCCGGTTAGAAGCACGCCTTCCATGGATTCCGGATGCAGCAGGATCTGGTTCGCGTGCACGGCAAGGTAATACTGGCCCTGGCTCATGCCGTCGGACACTGCGATCACCTGCTTGCCGGTCGCCTTGAAGCGATCCAGCGCCGCGCCGATCTCGTGTGAGGTCGCCAGGCCCACGCTTTCGATGTCGTCGGGTTTCAGCACGATGCGCGCGATGCGCGGATCCTTCGCCGCGGCATCGATCGCCGTGATGATGTCGCGCAGTTGCGTCTGCCGGGTCTTGTCGCCGGCAAGGTTCGACAACGCGCGCTGCGCGGCATCGTTCGTGTACTGCTCGACGATCGCGCCTTTCGGATCGAGCACGAGCGCGGTCTTGTCGAGCAGTTTCGGCGTGCTGGTGCGCAACGCGGCGATGAACCCGATCAGCAGGAACAGCGCGATGACGCCGAACACGAAGCGCCGGGTGAAATTGAACAGGTTCCACGCGCCGATGAAAAAGCGCACGATGATGCCGCGTTGTTGCTCAGCCATGAAAATCTCCGGACGATTCGCGCAAGCCTAACCGATACGCAGGTCGCGATCACGCGCCACAGGTCATGCCGGCGCCGCCAGCACGCGCGACTCGCGCGCGAAACGCACGAACAACAATACCGCCGCCACGCTCAGGCCCGCGATCAGGCCCGTCCACATGCCCGGCGCGCCGTGGCCGAAATGGAAGCACAGCAGGTAGCCGATCGGCATGCCCACGCCCCAGTACGCCAGCGTGGTGATCGCCATCGGCCCGGTGGTGTCCTTCAGGCCGCGCAGCGCGCCATTCGCGGTGACCTGGATGCCGTCGGAGAGCTGGAACGCCGCCGCAAACAGCAGCAACTGCGCGGCGATCGCGGCGACCGCGGTATCGTCCGTGTACAACGCTGCAATAAAGTGCGGAAACAACGCCATGATCGCGCACGAAACCACCTGCGATGCAAGCGAGGCGCCGATGCCGGTGAATCCGGCCCAGCGCGCACCGTCCGCGTCGCCGCTGCCGGCCGCGCGGCCGACGCGCACCGTGGTCGCCATGGCAAGGCCAAGCGGCACCATGAACGTGACCGAGGCGACATTGATCGCGATCTGGTGGCCGGCGACGACATCCGCGCCGAGCGAGCCGATCAGCAGCGCTGCGGTGACGAACAGGCCGCCTTCCATCAGCAGCGATATGCCCATCGGCACGCCCAGGCGCAGCAGTTCGAAAATCGCGCGCGGCTGCGGCCAGTCCCACTGCGCAAACGGCGCGTAACGCGCGTAATTGCCGCGGCGCGCGATATAGGCCGCGAGCGCACCGAACTGGATCCACAACACCGTCGCGGTTGCCATGCCCGAACCTTGCGCGCCGCGCGCGGGCAAACCGAATCCGCCGTACATGAAGACATAGCCGATCGGTGCGAGCAGGACGAGGCCGAACGCGCCGAAATACATGGTCGGGCGGGTCAGGCTCAGGCCTTCGGAAAATCCGCGCAACGCGAAATAGCCGGTCAAAGCCGGCGCGCCCCAGGAAATCGCATGCAGGAATTGCTGCGCGTGTTCGGCAATGTCGGGCGCAATGCCCATCACGCGCAGCAACGCACCGGCGTGGCGCACGGCGAAGAACAGGCCGATGCCGATGAACATCGCCAGCCACAGCGCCTGGCGCAACAACGCGCCGATCGGTTCGCGCTCGCCGGCGCCAAATCGATGCGCCACCGACGGCGGCATCGCCAGCATCACGCCGATCGCAGCCACAATGGCGAGCGACCACACATTCGCGCCGATCGCCACAGCCGCCAGCGTCGGCGCGTCGTAGTGACCGGCCAGCACGGTATCGACCACATTCATGCCGATCGCGGACAACTGGCCGAGCACCAGCGGCGTGGCCAGGCGCAGGGTTTCGCGCAGTTCGCGGTGCAGGCGCGGCGTGATCATCGGTGGATTTGAGCGAAGGGCCGCGCAGTTTACCCGAACCCATGACTTGTGCCGCTGTCGTGGCGTGTTCGATCGGCTAAAGTGCGCAGCATGGACACCGCCGAAGCCGCCCCCGCCCCGCCGCCGCGCTGCCTGAACTGCGGCGCCGAACTGCACGGCAATCATTGCCACGCCTGCGGCCAGCCGGTGAAGGGCATGATCCGGCCGCTGTCGAGCATGCTGCACGACGTCGCCGATACGATTTTCAACATCGATTCGCGCGTCTTCCACAGCGTGCTGCCGCTGTATTTCCGGCCCGGTTTTTTGACCCGGGAATATTTCGCCGGCCGGCGCACGCGGTACGTGACGCCGTTCCGCCTATACTTTTTCTTAAGCGTACTCGCGTTCTTCACGATCCAGTTCACGCTCGGCGATTCGCAGCTGGGCAAGTACATCCAGCTCGACGACGACACCTCCGGCATTTCGTCCGCGATGACGCCGCAGGAAGTCATCGCGCGGCGCGATCAAAAACTCGCGCAGTTGCAAACAGCCAAGGCCGCCACCGGGGCGATCATCGGCGCGACATCGGCGCCCGTCGCCGTGAACAAGCAGGTTGCCGCCGAGATGGACAAGGGCGCCGAGAAGCTGCGCAAGGAAGCCGATGCGCGCCTTGCCTACCTGCGACAAGTCGCCGACGCGAAAGCGAAAGGCGAAGCGCCACCGCCCGATCCCAACATCGATGCCCTGAGTTTCAACGACAAACCCTGGGACGCGAAAACCAATCCGCTGCACGTGGCGTGGCTGCCGGATTTCGCGAACGCGCGCCTGAATGCGGCGATCGAACACGCCAAGGACAATATCCCGCGCATCCGCAAGGATCCGACCCTGCTCATCGCCGGCGCGCTTGGCGTACTGCCGCAGGTGTTGTTCGTGCTGATGCCGCTGTTCGCGCTGCTGCTGAAGATTTTCTACATCTTCAAGCGCCGCCTGTACATGGAACACCTGATCGTGGCGCTGCACAGCCACGCGTTCGTTTTTCTTTCATTGTTCCTGATCACGCTCGCCGGATTCGCGCATGCATGGGCGCTGGCCTCCGCGCCCGCGCTCGCGCCCGTGCTCGGCCTGCTGCTGGTCGTGATGGGCTGGTGGGTCCCGATCTACCTGTTCGTCATGCAAAAAAGGGTCTACGCCCAGGGCTGGTTCTTCACGACCCTGAAATTCGGCGCAATCGGCATCTGCTACACGATCATGATTTCACTCGGCGTGGCCGCGGCGTTCGTGATCAGCCTGGCCACGGCCTGATCGTGTGCGACCACCGCCATCAATGCCCGCGTGGGTGCGGCGCGGGTGGCGGATGCGGCGGCCGCGCCTTGGCCAGTTCCGCACTGCGTTGCTGCGCCGGCATCCGCAGCATGCGCTGGCGATAGGCGTCGCGTTCGCCGTCCGGCAGTGCGTGCCAGGTCTGGTGGAACGCGCGGCGCTCGGCTGGCGTCATCGCCTGCAGCATCTGCCGCGTCGGCTGGCGCTCGTCCTGCGGAACCGAATGGAAGAATTCGCGCGCATTGCCCGCCCGATTCTGCGCCTGTGCGCCGGCGATGAAGGCGCGCCGTTCGGCCGGGCTCATCTGCTTGAATTTCTCGCGCAGCTTTTCGCGCTGCTCCGGCGGCAGGCTGGAAAAGCGCTTGAACGCCTGGCGGATGCGCTCCTGCTGCGCGGGCGGAAGATCCTTGAATTTCTGGTAGCGCTCGCGCAACTGCGCGCGTTGCTCGGGCGTAAGGCTTTGCCATTTCTGGAAGCGCTGGCGCACGGTCGCGCGCTGCTCGGGGCTCATCGTCTCCCAGCGTTGCGCGCCGCGCTGCAGGCGCTGCTGCTCGGCGGCGGTCAGCGTGTCCCACCTGTCGTGCGCCGACGCCAGCACTTGCTGTTCGGCCGGACTCAGGCTCGTCCACGGAACCGGCGCAGCCGCGCCCTGGTCCTGCGCGCGCACGCCCGCGCAAGCGAGCAGTACGGCGGCGAAAACGACGGCAATCGCGTTGTTGCGCAGGTTCATGGGTGGCCTGCCTGTGGTTTGTTCGAATCCGGTGTACGCGGCATCGCGCCCGCATCCTCGGCCAGGCCGATCGGATCAAGCCCGTCGGCGGCATCGCCGTAATCGCCCAGGTAGCCGATCACGTCAAGGTCCGATTGCGCTGCGGATTTTCCGGTCTTGTCCATCTTCTTCGTGTCATGTTTGCGCGCTTGCACGGTTGCCGGCGAATCCGCGGACGATTTCGCCGGAACGGGCGATGCTTGCGCTGCAACCAGCAATGTCAGCATGGGAAGCAACGTAAGCATCACCCGTTGTTGTCCTGGTCCTGCGCATCGAGCCACGCGTAAAAATCCAGGTCCTGCATCATTTCCAGATTGTCGCCGCTGGCGATAAGGTCAAGGTCGGCGGGATTCATCGCGCTGCCCGCGACCGCCGGCTGGGCGGGAGCCGGCTCGGTTTGCGGACTGCGCCCATGCCACATGCCGACGGCGAGCAACAACGCGCATGCGCCGGCCACGCCCGCGGGCATCAACATCCACGCCGCGCGGCGGCGCGGTGCGTGCCGTGCCAGCGCGGCCTGACGCGCGCGGTTCAGGCGCGACATCGTCGCGGCATCGAGCGCCAGCGCGGACTCGTCGAGCAAGTCGCGCGCACGTTGCGTCCATTGCGGCAAATTGTCGTTCATGCGTGATCCTCCAACTCGCGCCGCAACGCGGCAAGCGCGCGCGACAGATGCGTCTTCACGCTGCCCTGACTGCAGCGCATGGTACTCGCCGTGGTGGCGACATCGAATCCTTCCCACACGCGCAGCAGGAATGCCTGGCGCTGGCGCAATGGCAATATTGTCAACGCGGCGTTGAGCGCGTGTCCGGCCTCGTCGCCAGCCAACCGCAACAGCGGGCCGGGATCGCTGGTGTCGGGCGCCTGCGCGATTTCGTCGCGTTCGCCATCGTCGTCGCCAGCATTGTGCGTCCACACGGCCAGCCAGCGGCTGCGTACATTGCGACGGCGATGCCAGTCGTTCAGGCGGCTGTCGAGCACGCGGTAGAACAAGGGCGCCCAATCCGACTGCGGCTTGGCGGCATAATGGCGCGCGAAGCCGAACATCGCGTCCTGGACCAGGTCCAGCGCATCGTCGCGGCTGGACGTGGCGAGTTCGGCCATGCGCAAGGCGCGGCGTTCCACGCTCTTGAGGAATGCATCGAGCGTGCGCTCGCCGGTGTTTTCCGCATCCACGCGCGCGGGATTCCAGTTGGCCGTGGCCGTCAAGGCGATTGTATGCATGATGACCGTGAAAGTAAGCTGGCTTGCCATCATTCAACGCGCCGCTGCCGCATGCGTTGACGTGAAAATCCGCCGGCCGGGACTGCATGCGAACGACCGGTTTTGCACAGCCGGGGAATACCGCGCAAGATGGACGAATGCAGGTGCGGAATTGCCACAATGTATACAGTTTTTTCGTTTATATCGCATTGATCTGAAAGGGCTATTTCAGGTTGGTTAAAAATTCACCAATACAATCCAGACCCCATGGCGACGCGCCCGGCGGCACGCTGTCCCGCCTGCCATGCACAGACTTATCCACATCCGTTGTGGATAAGGAAAAAATCCTTTGACTGCCAACATGTTGTCACTAGTTGTTGATTGCCAACTTACGATTTTCACGCAAGCCATGATTTTTACGCTGATCCACGCGAGCCAAGCTGCGTGAATCCGTTGCGTGACTTCGTGGTGCGTGTCGCGATTCCGGTTCCGTTGCCGCAGCTTTTCGACTATCTGGCACCGGCGGGAATCGGCCCGGACGCAATCGCGCGCGGCATGCGCGTGAGTGTTCCGTTCGGTCGTGGCCGTCGCGTGGGCGTCGTGGTGGCGGTCGTGGCGACATCCGACATCCCACGTGCGCGCCTGAAGGCCATTGCCGCGATTCTCGACCCGCAGCCGCTGCTCACCACGGAATTGCTCGACACGCTGGAGTGGACCGCGCGCTACTACCAGCATCCGCTTGGCGAAGCGATCGACACTGCCCTGCCGGCCGGCTTGCGTTCGTCGCGCGCATTGCCCGTAGCTGGCGACCTTGCATTGGCCTTGTCAGCGAACGCCAGCGATGCGACGGCGAAATCCGGCAGCGCCAGCGCACGCCTGCTCGAAATCCTGCGCAATGGTCCGGCGCTGTTTGCAACGCTCGATACGCAATGGCCGGACTGGCGCCGCGCCGCAGCCAACCTGCGCCGGCGCGGCCTCGTGGAAACGATCCATCTCAAAGTGACGCCTGTTGCGCATGCGCGGATCACGCCACCTCCGCCGACCACCGAACAGATGGCGGCAGTCGCCACTATCGCCGCCGAATCCGGCAAGTTCGCGCCGTTCCTGCTCGAGGGCATCACCGGCAGCGGCAAGACCGAGGTTTATCTCGCGCTCGCCGAACAGGCCCTGGCGCGCGGCGAACAGGTACTCGCGCTGGTGCCGGAAATCGGTTTGACCCCGCAATTGCTGCGACGCTTCCGCGAGCGCCTGCCCGCGCCGGTGCATGCGCTGCATTCCGGCCTCGCCGACGGCGAACGCACGCGTACCTGGCTCGCTGCCGCGCGTGGCGAGCCGTGCGTGATCCTCGGCACGCGCTCGGCGATCTTCGTGCCGCTGCCGCGCGCGGGCCTGATCGTCGTCGACGAGGAACACGACACGTCCTACAAGCAGCAGGACGGATTGCGCTATCACGCGCGCGATCTCGCGCTCGTGCGCGGCAAGGCGCTGAATGTCCCGGTCGTGCTCGGCTCGGCGACCCCGGCGCTGGAGACGCTCGCCAATGCGATTGCCGGACGCTATCGCAAACTGCATTTGAGCGCTCGGCCCGGCGGCGCGCGCCTTCCGCAATTTCGCATCATCGACCTGCGCGGCAAGCCGTTGCAGGACGGCCTTGCGCCCGAACTCATCGCCGGCGTGCGCGCTTGCCTTGCGCGTGGCGAGCAGGCGCTGCTGTTTCGCAATCGTCGCGGCTACGCGCCTGCGCTGATCTGCCGATCCTGCGGCTGGCACGCGGACTGCGCGCGCTGCGACAAGCCGATGACCTGGCACCGGGCGGATGCGATGCTGCGCTGCCATCACTGCGGTGCGCAGCAGCGCCTGCCGCCGCGCTGCCCGCAATGCAGTAACTCCGAACTGATACCGAAAGGCGTCGGCACCGAACGCATGGAACAGGCGCTGACCACATTGTTCCCCGGTGTACCGGTCGTGCGCATCGACCGCGAGACCACGCGACGTCGCGACGCGCTCGCCGACCTGCTCGGCAAGCTCACGCCCGACCAGTCCGGAATCCTGGTCGGCACGCAGATGCTGGCCAAGGGCCATGATCTTCCGAACCTGACATTTGTCGGCATGATCGGCGTAGATAGCGGCTTGTTCAGCGCGGATTTTCGCGCCAGCGAATACCTGTGCCAGCTCATCGTGCAGGTCGCCGGCCGCGCCGGGCGGGCGCACAAACCTGGTGAAGTCTGGTTGCAGACCCACCATCCCGAGCATCCCCTGCTGCGCGATTTGCTGCGCGATGGCTACGCCAAAGTCGCCATCGAGTTGCTCGAAGAACGCCGCGCCGCCGAACTGCCCCCGTTCGCCCATCTCGCCCTGCTGCGCGCCGAGGCAAAGTCCCAGACCGCGGTCGAGGAATTTCTCGCCGCCGCCGCACAGTCCGCCGCGTCGCCAAACGGCGTGAACCTGCTTGGCCCGATGCCCGCGCCGATGCCGCGCCGCGCCGGCTTTCATCGTGGCCAGTTGCTGTTCAGCGCGACCGAACGGCGCGCATTGCAGGTCTTTCTGCCCGATTGGCTCGCGCGCGTGCGCGTGCTGCGCGAGGCGAAACGCGTGCGCTGGGCTATCGATGTGGATCCGGTCGACTTGTATTGACCGTGCGATACTGCAAAGCGTTGCGCAACTCTATGCAGGACAGACATGGCAACGACGCCTCATCGCATCGTGATCGTCGGTGGCGGATTCGCCGGGCTGTGGGCCACGCGCGCCTTGCGCAATGCGCCGGTTTCGATCCTGCTGATCGATCGCGCCAATCATCACCTGTTCCAGCCGCTGCTCTACCAGGTTGCGACGGCTGGCTTGTCCGCGCCGGATATCGCGGCACCGCTGCGCCACATCCTGCGCAGGCAGGACAACGTCGAGGTACGTCTGGCCCATGTGCAGCACATCGAGCCCGAGGCGCGCCGCGTCGTCCTGGACGATGGCTGCGATGTGGCCTACGACACGCTGCTGCTTGCCAGCGGGGCAACCCACGCGTACTTCGGCCACGACGACTGGGCGCCGTTCGCGCCCGGACTCAAGACCCTCGAAGACGCGCTGTTGCTGCGCCGTCGGCTGTTGCTCGCCTTCGAGCACGCCGAGGCGCAATCCGACCCGGCGGCGCAGCAGGCATGGCTGAGTTTTGCCATCGTTGGCGGCGGCCCGACCGGCGTCGAGCTTGCTGGCACACTGGCCGAGATCGCGCGACACACCCTCAAGCGCGAGTTTCGCAACATCGACCCGGCCACCGCACGCGTGCGCCTGCTCGAAGCCGGTCCGCGCATCCTGTCAGCCTTTCCTGAATCGCTGTCGCGCAAGGCGCACCGGCAACTCGAACGACTCGGCGTCGAGGTGGTTGCCGGCGCGCCGGTCGAGGCGATCGATGCGCAAGGTTATCGATCCAACGGCACGTTCGTGCCAGCGCGCACCGTGGTCTGGGCCGCGGGCGTCGCCGCGTCGCCACTGGCGCGCTCGCTCGGCGTCGAACTCGATCGCGCCGGGCGCGTCCGCGTCGCGCCCGACCTGTCAGTACCGGGGCATCCGGATATTCTTGTGGCAGGCGACCTCGCGGCGGTGACGCAGGCCGATGGCAAGCCGGTGCCCGGAGTGGCACCGGCCGCCAAGCAGATGGGCACGCACGTGGCGCGAACCATCCGCGATCGGCTCGCCGGGCGTGCACCACCCGCCTTTCGCTATCGCGACTACGGCAACCTTGCCACGATCGGACGCATGGCCGCCGTGGTGGACGTACACGGTTTTGCATTGTCCGGTCTGTTCGCGTGGTGGTTCTGGCTCACCGCGCACATCTTTTTCCTGATCGGCTTTCGCAACCGGCTCGCGGTACTGCTCAATTGGGCCGTGGCGTACTGGAGCTATCAGCGCGCCGCGCGCATCATCTTCGGTCGCGCGCCACGGGCCGAAGCGCGGGGGCCGTCCGAAGCGGGCTGAGATCGCACGCGCGCAAATGAAAACGGCCCGGTTGCCCGGGCCGTTGGATTCATTGCGTTGGTGTTGCGTCTCACGCCGCAAACACGGCGCGCATTTTCTTCATCGCGTTGACTTCGACCTGGCGGATGCGCTCGGCGGAAACGCCGTATTCGTCGGCCAGTTCCTGCAAGGTCGCCTTGTCGCCATCCTTGAGCCAGCGCCGCGTGATGATGTCGCGCGAACGCGCATCGAGCTTGGCAAGGCCTTTTTGCAGCGAATCCAGTTCGGATTCTTCTTCGCTCGCGTTTTCCAGCGCGTGATACGGATCGGCGTTGTTGTCGACCAGATACGCCACCGGTGCGGGCTTTTCGTCCTCGTCCGAATCGGCCGGGGCGTCGAACGCCATGTCGCGGCCGGACAGGCGCGATTCCATTTCCAGCACGTCGGCGGTGGTCACGCCCAGATCCTTGGCGACAGCGGCGACTTCGGCCGCGTTCATCCAGCCCAGGCGCTTCTTGCTCTTGCGCAGGTTGAAGAACAGCTTGCGCTGCGCCTTGGTCGTGGCGATCTTGACGATGCGCCAGTTGCGCAGGATGAACTCGTGCATTTCGGCGCGAATCCAGTGCACGGCAAACGACACCAGGCGCACGCCGACATCCGGATCGAAGCGTTTGACTGCCTTCATCAGGCCGATGTTGCCTTCCTGGATCAGGTCGCCCAGTTGCAGGCCGTAGCCGGAATAGCCGCGCGCGACATGCACGACGAAACGCAGATGCGCCATCACCAGGCGGCGGGCGGCATCCAGGTCTTCGTTGGCGCGGTAGTTCCTGGCGAGGGCTTGTTCTTCCTCGACGGTCAGCACCGGAATCTGATGAACCGCACCCACATACGCGTCGAGACTGCCGATCGCACTGGGGATCGGCAAATTGTTGGCAACCAAAGCAGCAGCGGTCATTGAAACCTCCCGTATGAACGCAATTTTAGCACTCGCTCGGTTTGAGTGCTAAACAAGCCCTGAAGTTCAAAACGGCCTTGCGGCCGTGATTAATGCACCAGATAGTACATTAAACATCGTGGAATGTCAACGTGCATTGGGCAACTTGATCCTCGCCGCCAGCGGCAGGTGATCGGATACCGGATGCGGCAGTGTCCACAGGCGTTCGATCTCGATGTTCGACGAGGTCAGGATATGGTCGATCGCACGGCGCGGCCGCCAGCTTGGAAACGTCGCCGGTGCGGTCTGCCGTGGCGGCGCCAGTGCAGTGCGATCGAACAGCGGCGTCAGCTCGCGGCTATGCACGGGGCAATTCAGATCCCCCATCAAGACCACGTTCTTTTGATCGCCAATCAGCCCGGCAAGGAAATCGAATTGCCGGTGGCGCGCCCCCGGGCCGAGCGACAGGTGGGCGATCACGACGACCAGCGCCGCGTCATCGGTGCCGAAACGCGCCCAGAGTGCGCCACGTCCGGGTATGCGGCCGGGCAAGGGATAGTCGCGCACCTCGTCCGGCGCGATGCGCGTGAGCAGTCCGTTCGCGGATGCCGCAAAGCGCGCCACATTGCGGTTGGGCTGGTGGCTCCAGTACGGGAAATGCGCCGCTTCGGCAAGGTATTGGGTCTGGTTGACGAAACCCGAGCGCAAGGAACCGGCGTCGGCTTCCTGCAATCCGACGACATCGAAATCGGCGAGCAATCCGGCAAAGCGGTCGAGATTGCCGCGCTTGGAGCGCGCCGGCAGAACATGCTTCCAGCTCTGGGTCACGTAATCGCGGTAGCGCGCCATGCTGCCACCGGCAAGGATGTTGCAACTGAGCAGGTTCAGATGCTGCGCCACGGGTTGCTCATTGTGGGCGGTGGCGGCTTTCATCAATGCAGGCTATGCCGCCCGCGGCTTCGCCGCAAGCGGCTTTGGTCACGCGGCGGTCTTACTTGTGCGACTTGGCCGTTTGCCGTGCTGCCAGTTCCTGATCGGCCAGTTGCAGCGCGATCTGCACCATCTGCTGGAAACCGATGCCGCGGTCGGGATTCGCGGTGACGCGATACTTGCCATCGACGATCAACGTGGGCGTGGCATCGACCTGCCAGTCGCGTACCTTCTGGTTGCCGGCGGCCATTTCGCCTTCGATCACGAATGAGGTCGCGGTGGAAAGGAATTCGCCGGGATTGGCGCCATAGTTCGCGTAGAACAGATTGGCCAGATCCTGGATCGAGCGCAGCGGCTGGTGGTCGCGGTGGATCGCGTCGAACAGCGCCTGATGGGTCTTGTCGACCAGTCCCATCGATTGCGCGGTGTAGAACGCGCGCGCATACGGCTCCCACATCGCGTTGAAAACCGCCGGCAGCAAATCGAACTTGACGCCCTTTGGCAGCTTGCTCTTGAGTTCGTTCGCGTAAGGCTGGAATTCCGCGCAATGCGGGCAGGCGTACGAGAACACTTCGGTGACAACGACCTGGTCGCCCGACGTCGGCTTGGCCGGTTCGATCGGCAGGTAGTCCTGGCCGGCGACGAGCGCGGGTTTGGCCGGCGCCTTGGCGGCCTCCGCGCTGCCTTGTGCCTGGCAACCGCCGAGAAAAACCAGTCCCGCGAACAAAATCAGGGCATGCTTGAACATCGTGTTCTCCGATGAAGACCGGTCTTCGGACTACTGCCGGTCAGGCAAGTTCCGTCACTTGGCAGATGATTCCTTGTTCACCAGGAACAGGACCAGTTGCTCGGCCTTGTCCCAGCTGCCGCCTGCGGAAACCGTGGTCAGGCGATACTTGCCGTTGACGACGATCGTCGGCGTCTGGTCCACGCCAGCGGCCTTGACGAAGGCATCGGCCTGCTTCATGCGCGTGTTGATCGTGAACGAATTGGCGGTAGCGACGAACTGATCCGCCTTGACGCCGTATTTGGCGTAGAACTTGGCCACGTCTTCGATCGTCGGCAGCGGACTCTTGATGCGGTTGCTGGCGTCGTAGATGGCAAGTTCACCGGTTTTCCAGACCGCGTCGAACATCGCGTCGTGGGCCTTTTCGGCGATGCCCAGCGCCTTGGCCGTGAGATAGGCGCGCTGGAACACTTCCCAGTCCTCGGCCTTGTTGAACGAGGCAGGCACGAAGTCCATCTGCGCATTCGCCGGCAGGTGCTTGCGCAATGTATCGACATACGTATGCGCAAAATTGCAGGCCGGACAACCGTAGGAAAACACTTCCGTCACTTCGATCTTGTCGCCGGTCTGGGTCGGCAGCGGCGGATCGATCACGAAGTAATTCTTGCCGGCCTGCCATTGGGTGGCGGCATCTTGCGCAATGGCGGCAACGGAAAAAACGGCGAGTGCGGCAACGGCGAAAAAACGTTTCATGTCTGCGATCCTCGTCACTTCGCCGCCGTGGACGAATCCACCGCGTGCAGGCCTTCGACATAGCTGGCGATTGCCGCAATCTC
>JAFEEK010000189.1 GCA_018241165.1 Pseudomonadota bacterium | reverse complement strand
TCAGCGCACCACCGCGTAATCGCGCGCATCCTCGCGCCATTTTCCCGTGGCCAGGATTCTCGGCAATACGTCTTCGGGCGCATCCACCAGCGACCACATCGCCGCGTGTTCCGGATTCATGAAGCGCTGGTCGACGATTTGCGTCATGAACGCCTGCAGCGGCGCGTAGAAATTGCGCGTGTTGAGCAGCACGATCGGGTTGAAATACAGGCCCAGGCGTTTGAGCGTGACCGCCTCGAACAATTCCTCCAGCGTGCCGCAACCGCCGGGCATGGCGACCACGGCATCCGAGCCGGTGAGCAGGCGATGCTTGCGCTCGCGCATGTCCTCGACCACTTCGAGGTTTTCGATGCCGGGATGCTGCCATTCCACGTCGGTCATGAAGCGCGGGATGATGCCAATCACCTTGCCGCCGCGCGCCAACGCGCCGTTCGCGAGCGAACCCATCAGGCCAACCGCGCCGCCGCCGTAGACGATGCAATGGCCGGCTTCGGCAAGCAGCTCGCCCAGGCGCGTGGCCGCGGCGTGGTACGCCGCGTCGCACATCTGGCTTGAAGCACAATAAACACAGATCCTCATGGGCTCTCCTGAACAGGCGGGCCGATTCTACGCGTTAACGGGAATCCAACGAATGCCCTGATAACGTCGCCCGCTTCGCTGTCTGCCGGGGGGCGGACTTTTCCGGGTTTCGTTCGCATGCGTCGACTGGCTTGCACATTGCTGATCGCATTGACCAGCGTTTCCGTTAACGCGGTTGCGGCGCTGCCGTCGCCACAGGAAGCATGTTCGGCGCAGGCCTTGCAGATGCTGCTGGCGCCATCCGTGCTGGACGAATTGCAGGCGCTTGGCGCCAGTCGCGCGCCGGCGCGCGACGCGGAACATGCCCCGGCCGTGGACGCCGATCCGCGCCACCTGCTGGTCGATTTTGCGATGACCTTGCGCGACATCCGCTATCGTCGCGGCGGCCGCAGCCCGCACAGCGGTTTCGATTGCTCGGGTTTCGTGCATTACGTGTTCGCCCAGGTGCTGGGCGTGCAATTGCCGGAAAATTCGGCGGCGCAATACGCCGACGCCGACAGCACGAAGATCGCGCGCGACGAATTGCAGGCCGGGGATCTGGTGTTCTTCCGCACCCGCGGCAAGCGCATCTCGCACGTTGGCATCTATCTCGGCGCAGGCCGTTTCATCCATTCGCCAACGACCGGCGAACGCGTGCGCGTGGATCGCCTGAGCGAGCGCTACTGGGAACGCCGCTACGCAGGCGCGCGGCGTCCGGATGCGCTAATCTGAAGCGCCCGCGCCGTTGCGGCGTGGTTCGGTCTGGATAGGGAGTCGACATCATGACGGGTTTCCTGCGCCGGGCGCTTGCGTTCGCGATGCTGCTGTTCGCCGCCGTTTTCGCCGCGCATGCCGCGCCGGCAAATCAACACGCGGCCGCATCCGACAAGATTTTCGACGGCAGCGTCGCAATGAACGGACTGCTGCCGGTGCATGTGGATCGCCGCGATGGCCGCATCCTGATCACGTTGCCGTCGCCATCCGCCGATGGCGTCTCGCTGCGCCTGCTCTACACTGCTTCGCTGCGCACCGGACTGGGTTCGGCACCGACTTTCCTGGATCGCGGCCGCGTCGGCCAGACCCAGCTCATCGCGTTTCGCCGCTACGGCAAGAAGATCGCCGCCGTATTCGAGAACCCGCGCTTTCGCGGCGCGCAAACCGGCAACACCTCCAGCCCGGACTTTGCGACGTCGATCGTGTGGATGGGCGACATCGCATCGACCCTGCCCGATGGTCGCATGGTCGTCGATCTTTCCAGTTTCCTGACCACCGACACGATCGGCATCGTCGATTCGCTCGATCAAAGCACGGATACGTTCGGCGTCGGCGGCGGCCAGGGCGCCGGCAAGGGCTTTGCGCTGGACGCGAAGTTGAGCGCGGCGGATCCGGCGTCGGTGAAACTGTTTCCGGACAATCTCGAGGTCGACGCGGTGCAAACCTACGCCTCGAAGACACCGGGCGCGGAAGTCGCCAACATCGCGCCCGCGCCGCAACAGGTCAGCTTCACCGTGCACCACAGTTTCGTCGCGCTGCCGCCGCCCGGCTTCGAGCCGCGCCGCTTCGATCCGCGCGTCGGCGGATTTTCCACGCAAGTCGTGGATTTCGGCGAACCGCTCGGGCAGGACGTGGTGCGCGATTTCGCCAATCGCTTTCGCCTGCAAAAAACCGATCCTGCCGCGCCGCGTTCGCGCGTGCGCAAGCCGATCGTGTACTACGTCGACTGGCGCGCGCCCGAACCGATCCGCAGCGCATTGATCGATGGCATCGGCTGGTGGAAGCAGGCCTTCGATGCGGCCGGCTACATCGACGCGTTCGACGTGAAAGTGCTGCCGAAAGACATCGACCCGATGGACGCGCGCTACAACGTCGTCAACTGGGTCGATCGCGCCACGCGCGGCTGGTCGTATGGCCAGGAGATCGTCGATCCGCGCACCGGCGAAGTCGTCAAGGGCATGGTCGTGATCGGCTCG
>JAFEEK010000188.1 GCA_018241165.1 Pseudomonadota bacterium | reverse complement strand
GCTTGGCGAGAAAGGCGCGTTGCCAGTTTGGATCGCGCACCAGCGTGCGGAATTTCAGATACTCGACATCATCGGTGCACAAGGTATCGCCGTGCATCAGCAGGACACGCTCGCCGGTGAGTTCGATGACGGCGGGATCTTCGAGCAGCGTCATGCCGGCGCGCGCGGCGCAATCGGGCCCGAGCAGGAAATCGCGGTTGCCGTGCATGAAGAAAACCGGCACGCCGGCGTCGCGCAGCGTGCGCGTGGCGCGCGCGACGCGCGCATTCAGCGCCGCGTCGTCGTCGTCGCCGATGTAGCTTTCGAACAGGTCGCCGAGGATGTACAGCGCATCGACGTTCTTCGCCTGCGTGGCGAGCAATTCCTCGAACGCGTCGACGAGCTGCGGCCGCGATTCGTCCAGGTGCAGGTCGGAGATGAACAGTGTCGACATGCGTAGCGGAACCGGCGCGCGGTTTGCACGCGCCGGAACGCGATTACTGCACCACGCTCGCCTTCTCGATCACGATCGGCGTCTTCGGCACGTCGCTGACGAACGGACCCTGCGGGCCGGTCTCGACCGCGCGGATCTTGTCGACCACGTCCATGCCGTCGACGACCTTGCCGAACACGGTGTAGCCCCACGACACGGTGCCGTTGGCATCGGCGATGTAATCCAGGCGCTTGTTGTCGACGACGTTGACGAAGAACTCCGCCGCCGCCGAATTCGGATCGGCGGTGCGCGCCATCGCGACCGTGCCGCGCAGGTTCGAAAGGCCGTTGTTGGCCTCGTTGCGTACCGGTGCGCGCGTGCGTTTGCGTTGCAGGTCTTTCGTCCAGCCGCCGCCTTGCACCATGAAATTGTTGATCACGCGATGGAACACGGTGCCGTCGTAGAAGCCGTCCTTGACGTATTGCAGGAAATTCTCGACCGTCTTCGGCGCCTTGTCCGGATACAGCTCCAGGGTGATGTCGCCCATGCTGGTGTGCAGCAGCACCTTCGGATTGGCGGCGGGCGCCGGCGCGACATCGGCGGATTTGGCTGGTTCGGCGGCTTTTGCTGCCGGCTTGGCGGCGGGCGCCGCGGCAAACGCGGCGACGGGAACGAGCAGGGCGAGGGCGCAGATCAGACGCTTGAACATGACGGGCTCCAGAGGCCGGTTGGCGGAATCGCCATGATACGCAAATTGGCGTGGCGCTGCGCTGGCCGGGCTCAGCGCGCGCAAATATCCATCTTGATGTCCAGCGCCTTGAGATAGCCGCGTTCCTGGTCCAGGTCCGCGCGCGTGAGCGGGTGCGTGTCCAGCCAGGTGCGATCGATGTCGGTGTGCAGATGGTTTGCGTCGGCGCGCAAGCTGACCGGCGCCGGCCGCGCGTCGCCGGCGCGACCGAGCAGGATCGCCAGTCGCAGCAACGCGACGCTGCGCGCGACCGGCACGCGCAGGCGCTCGGGCAATGTGCGCACGGCGGGCGCATCGGGCTTGCGCCGCTGGCAGCGCAGCAGCAGGGCCAGCACATGTTGTTCGTTGCTCGCGAAGCCGGCCAGGTCGGAATGCTCGACGATGTAGGCGCCATGCTTGTGGTACTGGCTGTGCGCGATCGCGAGGCCGATCTCGTGGATGCGCGCGGCCCAGGCGAGCCAATCGCGTTCGGCCGGGCCGAGTTGCCACGCGACGGCGACATCGTCGAACAAGGCCAGTGCGCAGGTTTCCACGCGCGCGGCATGCTCGCGATCGACGGCATAGCGGTGCGCCAGCGCCTCGATGCTGGCGTCGCGCGGATCGCGATGCTCGGCGCGCCCGATCATGTCGTAGAGCAGGCCCTCGCGCATCGAGGTTTCCGCCACGCGCATGTGTTCCAGTTCCAGCGCGGCAAACGCCGCTTCCAGGATCGCGACGCCGCCGGCGAAGATGCCGGCGCGATCCGCGCTCAATCCCGGGAAGGCGACGCGGTCCACGCTCCCGCAGGCGAGCACCGCGTCGCGCAGGCGCGCGAGCGCGGCACGGGTGATGCCGGCGTCGCTCCAGCCGGTGTCGCGCAGCACGGCGTCGATCGCGCGGATCGTGCCGGACGAGCCGATCGCCTCGCGCCAGCCGAAGGCGCGGTAGGCGGCGGCGAATTGCTGCAATTCCACCGCGATCTCGGTCTGCGCCTGCTGCCAGCGTTTGGCGCTGAGCTTGCCGTCGGGAAAAAAGCGCAGCGTGCTGGCGACGCAGCCCACTTGCAGGCTTTCCGTCTTCAGCGGCTCGAGGTGTTCGCCGATGATGAACTCGGTGCTGCCGCCGCCGATGTCGACGACGAGGCGGCGCCCGGGCGTATCGGGAATGCCGTGGGCGACGCCGAGGTAGATCAGGCGCGCTTCCTCGCGTCCGGAAACCACTTCGATGGCGTGGCCGAGCGCGGCTTCGGCCGGCGCCAGGAATTGCTCGGGCGCGCGCAGCCGGCGCACCGCATTCGTGGCCACGGCGCGCACGCGCTGCGGCGGCAGGCCGCGCACGCGCTGGCCGAAGCGGGCGAGGCATTCCAGCGCCTTGTCGCGATGGGCGTTGTCGAGGCTGCCGTCGGACTTGAGCCCCGCGGCGAGGCGGATGTTGTCGCGCAGGCGGTCGATCACGCGCGGCTCGCCGTGCTCGTAGCGCGCGACGATGAGATGAAAACTGTTCGAGCCGATGTCGGCGGCGGCGAGCAGGTCGCCGTCGCGGATGGATTCGGCCAGACGCGTGTTCATGCGCACCACTTCGCCAGCAGCGCGGCCTGCGCCGAATGCGGCATGTCGTCGCCGCGCGCCGCGCGTTCGTAGCGGCCGTCGCCGTGCAGGATCCAGGCCTGCGTGTTGTCGGCGAGATAGTTCGCGAGCGTTTCGTCGTAAACGCGTTGCGCGAGTTCTGCGTCGAGGATCGGAAAGCCCACCTCGATCCGGCGCAGCAGGTTGCGTTCCATCCAGTCGGCGCTGGCGCAGTAGATTTCCGCCGCGCCGGCATTGGCAAACCAGTACACGCGGCTGTGTTCGAGAAAGCGACCGATGATCGAACGCACGCGGATGTTTTCCGACAATCCCTTCACGCCCGGGCGCAGCGTGCAGGCGCCGCGCACGATCAGGTCGATTTCGACGCCGGCGCGCGAGGCCGCGTACAACGCAGCGACGACGCCGGCCTCGTTCAGCGCATTGAGCTTGGCGATGATGCGCGCGGGCTTGCCGGCGCGGGCGTGTGCGCTCTCGCGCTCGATCATCTCCAGCACGCGCTTGTGCAGGGTGAACGGCGACTGCAGCAGGCGCTTGAGCGTGATCGCGGGCCCCAGTCCGGAAATCTGCTGGAACAGCGCGTGCACGTCGACGCCGATGTCGGCATCGGCCGTCATCAGACCCAGGTCGGTGTAGGTGAGCGAAGTCAGATGATGGTAATTGCCGGTGGACAGGTGCACGTAGCGGCGCAGCGCGCCGTGTTCGCGGCGCACGATCAGCAGCATCTTGGCGTGGGTCTTGTAGCCGACCACGCCATAGACGACCTGCACGCCGGCTTCCTGCAGGCGGTTGGCGAAGGCGATGTTCTGCTCTTCGTCGAAGCGCGCGCGCAATTCGACGACCACGGTCACGTCCTTGCCGGCGCGCGCGGCGTCGATGAGCAGGCCGACCAGCGGCGAATCCGCACCGGTGCGATACAGGGTCTGCTTGATCGCCAGCACCTTGGGATCGGCGCTGGCCTGTCGCACCAGTTCGATCACCGCGTCGAAGGATTCGAACGGATGGTGCAGCAGGATGTCGCGCTCGGCGATCGCCGCGAACACGTTGCGCTCGCCGTCGAGCCCGGGCACCGGCCGCGGCGTGAAGCGGCGGAATTTCAGGTCAGG
>JAFEEK010000187.1 GCA_018241165.1 Pseudomonadota bacterium | reverse complement strand
AGTTGCAGGCGTCGGAACTCGCTCAGATCCGCGGCCTCGTCGGGACCCGACAAAACCACGATGCGCTTGCCGATGCCGGCCGCGCGCAGGCGCAGGCCGTCGCCGAGCGAGGCGACACCGAACGCATCGGCGGTTGCGAGCGCGCGCGCGACGCGTTCCAGGCCGTGGCCGTAACCGTCGGCCTTGACCACCGCCATGACTTTCGCGTTGCCGGCGCGCTCGCGCACGCGCGCGAGGTTGCGGCGCAGCGCGCCGAGATGAATCGTGGCGAGCGCCGCCCTGCTCACTCGTAGTTGTCGCGCGACGCGGCGGCCGTATTCTCGAAACGCGTGTAGCGACCGAGGAACGTCAGCTTGACGGTGCCGATCGGGCCGTTGCGCTGCTTGCCGATGATGATCTCGGCCAGGCCCTTGTCGGCCGATTCCTTGTCGTAGACCTCATCGCGGTAAATGAACAGGATCACATCGGCGTCCTGTTCGATTGCACCGGATTCGCGCAGGTCGGCCATCACCGGACGTTTGTCGGTGCGCTGTTCCAGCGAACGGTTGAGCTGCGAAAGCGCGATCACGGGAATGTTCAGTTCCTTGGCCAGGGCTTTGAGGCTGCGCGAGATTTCTGAAATTTCCGTGGCGCGGTTCTCCTTGTTCCCGGGCACGGCCATGAGCTGCAGGTAGTCGATCACGACCAGGCCGATGTCGTACTGGCGCTTGAGGCGGCGCGCGCGCGCGCGCAACTCGGACGGCGACAGCGACGGCGTGTCGTCGATGAGTATTTTCGTTTCCGACAGCATCGTGATGGCGCTGGTCACGCGCGGCCAATCCTCTTCTTCCAGGTTGCCGTTGCGCAGGTGTTGCTGGTCGATGCGGCCAAGCGAGGAAATCAGGCGAAACGCGAGCTGCGATGCCGACATTTCCATCGAGAAGATCGCCACCGCCTTGCGCGACTTGATCGCAGCGTGCTCGGCCATGTTCACCGCGAGCGTGGTCTTGCCCATCGACGGACGCGCGGCAACGATGATGAGGTCGGTCGGTTGCAGGCCCGAGGTCAGTTCGTCCAGATCCGTGAAACCGGTGGCCAGGCCCGTGACCGCTTCCTTGCTCTGGTAGCGGCGCGAGAGGATCTGGAATGCCTCATGCACCGCCGTGCGCATCTCCACATAGCTTTTCTTGCCGCGCGCGCCGGTCTCGGCGATGTGGAACACGCGTTGTTCGGCCTCGGCGAGGATTTCCTCGGATTTGCGCCCTTCCGGCTGGAAACCGTCGCCGACGATCAGGGTGCCGGCCTCGATGAGCTGGCGCAGCACGGACTTCTCGCGCACGATGCCGGCATAGGCGAGGATGTTCGCCGCGCTCGGCGTCGAGTTGGCGAGCTGGATCACGTAAGCCACGCCGCCGACTTCGTCGGCATGACCGCTGGACTCGAACCACTCGCCCAGGGTCACCGCGTCGCAGGGCTGGTTCTTGCTGGCCAGGTCGCCGATCGCGCGAAAGATCAGGCGGTGATCCTTGCGATAAAAATCTTCCTCGCCGAGTTTGTCGGCGATGCGCTCCCAGGCGTGCTCGTCCAGCATGAGGCCACCGAGCACGGCCTGTTCGGCGTCGATGGAATGCGGCGGCACGCGCAGCGTGTCGACGCGCGTGGAGGAAAACATCCTGTCGGGGGAAGCGGCCATGCGAGTCCTCGTCGAGCAATGCGACGATGATACTCAGCGTCGTCTCACCGCGCGATACGATAAGTGTGTGGATAAGCTGTGAAGAGATGAGCGGAGTGCTTTCGCCTCTCCCGCTGGCGGGAGAGGCCGCGCCACAGGCGCGGGTGAGGGTGGCATCCAATCGCGTTGAAAACCACCCTCACCCCATCCCTCTCCCGCCAGCGGGAGAGGGGGAAAATAAAAAGGGCGCCTTGCGGCGCCCTTCGGAATTGCGCGATGCGCGTTGCCTTATTCTTCGGCAGCGACGGTCACTTTCACCGTGGTCTGCACGTCCGCATGCAGGTGCACGTGGATCTCGAACTCGCCGGTGTGGCGGATCGGGCCTTCGCCCATCACCACTTCGCTCTTTTCCAGCGCATGGCCGGCGGCGCTGAACGCCTCGGCGATGTCGCGCGGGCCGACCGAGCCGAACAGCTTGCCTTCCGGACTCGCGTTCGCCTTGATCGTGACGGTGGCGCCTTCCAGCGCGGCCTTGCGCGTTTCCGCGGCGCCCATCACCTCGTTCGCCCTGGATTCGTATTCGGCGCGGCGCTTCTCGAATTCGGCCACGTTCGCGGCTGTCGCAGCGACGGCCTTGCCGTGCGGGACGAGGTAATTCCGGCCATAACCGGGCTTGACCTTGACCTTGTCGCCGAGGTTGCCGAGGTTTTTCACTTTTTGCAGCAGTACCAGTTCCATGTGTTTCTCCGATTCGTTAGCGCCGGAACGGATCCGGCGCAGCTGATGTCAAGTTGTCCGAATGGACGTGAGGGTTAGTGGCTGTCGCAATACGGCAGCAACGCCAGAAAGCGCGCGCGCCCGATCGCCTGGGTCAATTCGCGCTGCCAGCGCGCCTTGGTGCCGGTGATGCGGCTGGGCACGATCTTGCCGGTTTCGCCAAGATACTGGCGCAGCGTGTTGAGATCCTTGTAATCGACCTCGGTCGCGCCTTCGGCGGTGAAACGGCAGTATTTCTTGCGGCGGAAGAATTTGGACATGATGGGTTCTCTTGTTTAGCGCGCTTCCCTGCTCGCGACAGTCAAAAAGCGGTCATCCCGACCGCACTTTTCAATTGGCTTATTCGGCGGCAGTTTCGGCGGCCGGCGCGGCGGGCGTCGCGGGAGCAGCACGCGGCGCGCGTTCGCGGCGCGGCGCATCGTCGTCGTCGCCATAGCCGAAGCCTTCGTCGTCGCGGCGCTTGCCGCCCTTGTCGTCCTTGTTCTTGAGGATGTACGACTGTTCGGTGACCGGCCCGTCCTTGGCGATGATCAGGTGGCGCAGCACCGCATCGTTGAAGCGGAAGCCGGATTGCAGTTCGCTGAGCACGTCCTGGCCGCACTCGATGTTCATGAGCACGTAGTGGGCCTTGGCCAGGTTCTGGATCGGATACGCCAACTGGCGACGGGCCCAGTCTTCCAGGCGGTGGATCTTGCCCTTGCCGCCTTCGATCAGCGCCTTGTAGCGCTCGATCATCGCGGGCACCTGCTCGCTCTGGTCAGGGTGGACCAGAAACACGATCTCGTAGTGACGCATGTTGTCTCCTTGTGGGTACCGGGCGGAGGATTCCGCGGCGGCAGCCTTCCGCATGGCGGTAAGGCAAGGTTCCCGCGTGATTTGCGGGGCGCGAATTGTAGGCGAATCATT
>JAFEEK010000186.1 GCA_018241165.1 Pseudomonadota bacterium | reverse complement strand
CTGATGATCACGTTCGAATGGAGCGACTGGCGCAACGGCGACTGGTGGTGGCTGCAAAGCGTCTACGTCGCGCCTGAATTCCGCCGGCATGGCGTGTTTCGCGCGCTGTACGCGGAAGTCGAACGCCGCGCGGCGCAACGCGCCGATGTCGTCGGGTTGCGCCTGTATGTCGAGCGCGATAATGCGCGTGCGCAGCGAACGTACGACGACCTCGGACTGCGCACATCGCACTATGAAATGCGCGAAAAGGAATTCGCTTGCGAGAAGACGAATTCATGAACATTCGCCGCCTGCTCAAAGCGATGCAGGATGCGACGATCCTGTATGTCATGCCATGGCTGCCGTCGCGACTGCCGTGGACGTGGGCTTATGCCTGCTATCGATTCTGCGCACGCTTCAGGTTCGTGTTCGACGAACCGGCTGAGGCGGCCGGAGCGGTCGCGCCAGGCTATTTGCCGATTGCCAATGTCGAGGCGTTCAAACGCGACGTGCGCACGGTCTGGTTGCTGGACGCAGTGGACTTCCACCTGTCGCGGCGGCGGCCAGTCGAGTGGATGCCCGACCACATCGAAATCGAAGGACAATGGCCGGACGGGGCGTTCGTCGCAACCGGATTCCACTATGGCACGGGTCTGTGGATCTTTCGCGCGCTGCGCCGCAGCGGCCGCGATTCCATGCTCGTGTCGGCGCGCC
Source organism: Pseudomonadota bacterium (assembly GCA_018241165.1). GTDB lineage: Bacteria > Pseudomonadota > Gammaproteobacteria > Xanthomonadales > Rhodanobacteraceae > Rudaea. The sequence continues at coordinate 3,062 of JAFEEK010000186.1, read as the reverse complement.
TGGATCGACAGGAATACCGCGAGCGTCCCGTGCTGTATCGCTATGTCGCCGCCCGTTTCGACGAAGTCGCGCGCATCGCACGCCTGCCGGTGGCGTTTCGTCCGCGCATTCGGGAACGGCTGCAAAAGGCATTGGCACAAGGTGCCTGCGTGGTCAGCGTAATGGACATGCCGCCGCGCATGGCGCCGCGCGGACAGCGTCCGGTGCGTTGGCTCGATCGCGATGCCAGCCTGCCGGACGGCTCGCTCGCGCTGGCGCGCGACGCCGGCGTGCCGATCGTGCCGTGGTGGGTTGAAATCGACCTTGAAACGGGCCGTCGCAAGCTTGTGATCGGCAAGGCGCTGGCACCCGAACCGGTCGATGAAGCGGTGCAAGAACTGGCTGCGTCGCTAGATAGCCTGATTCGCAAGCAACCCGCAGCCTGGCTGTTCTGGAACGAATGGATCAACTGGCAGCGCGACGCCGCGCAGTTTTCAAGCGCGCGCGTTGAGGGTACCCTTTCGGCAAGCGCATCGGCGCAAGAGAGAACCTCATGAACTCAAGTTCGCAACGCGTCGCCATCCTCGGCGGAGTCCGCATTCCGTTCTGCCGCAACAACACCGCCTATGCCGACGTCGGCAATTTCGGCATGGCGGTGAAGACGCTCGGGTCCCTGGTCGAGAAATTCGGCCTGCATGGCGTGGAGATGGGTGAAGTCGCGTTCGGCGCGGTGATCAAGCACGCCTCGGACTGGAACCTCGCCCGCGAGGCGACGCTGTCCTCGGGACTGGCACCGACCACGCCGGGCATCACCACCGCGCGCGCCTGCGGCACTTCGCTCGACAACGCCATCATCATTGCCAACCGTGTCGCTGCGGGCCAGATCGAAGCCGGCATCGCCGGCGGCGCGGATACCACCAGCGATGTGCCGATCGTCTACAGCCGCGCGCTGCAGCAGCGCCTGCTGCGCGTGAATCGCACCAAGGGCGGCTGGAACAAGTTCAAGACCGCGATCAGCGGGTTTTCGCTATCCGAATTGAAGCCCAGTTTTCCCGGCGTGATGGAGCCGCGCACCGGCATGTCGATGGGCGATCACTGCGAACTGATGGCGAAGGAATGGAAAGTCTCGCGCCAGGATCAGGACGCCTTCGCCTTGTCCAGCCACCAGAAAGCCGCGGCGGCGTATGCGCGCGGATTCTTCAACGACCTGGTCGTGCCGTTCCGCGGCGTGGACCGCGACAACATCCTGCGTCCGGATACGACGCTGGAAAAACTTGGCCAACTCAAACCCGCGTTCGACAAGACCTCGGGGCAGGGCACATTGACTGCGGGCAATTCCACGGCGCTGTCGGATGGCGCCTCCGCCGCGCTGCTGGCCAGCGATGCCTGGGCGGCGGAGCGCGGTCTCACGCCGCTGGCGTATTTGACCCACGCCAAGGTCGCGGCGGTGGATTTCGTGCACGGCGAGGGCCTGCTGATGGCGCCGACCATCGCCGTGTCGCGCATGCTCGAGGCCGCCGGATTGACGCTGCAGGATTTCGATTACTACGAAATCCACGAAGCGTTTGCCGCGCAGGTGTTGTGCACGCTGCGCGCGTGGGAAAGCGCAGATTACTGCAAGAACCGCCTCGGTCGCGACCAGCCGCTGGGCAGCATCGATCCGGCGAGATTGAACGTGAATGGCTCGAGCCTGGCGCTTGGCCATCCGTTCGCCGCGACCGGCACGCGTCTCATCGCGACGATGGCGAAATTGCTGGCGGACAAAGGCTCCGGCCGCGGGCTGATCTCGATTTGTACCGCAGGTGGCATGGGCGTAACGGCAATCGTCGAACGCCCGTAGCGAACCTCGGTCAGCTGAACTTGAATCGCGGTGCGAAACTGCCGCTAGGCGCATAGGATTGGCGCCGGCTGCGCATGCGCGCCTGCAATTCGGCGCGACGATCCTCCAGCCATTCCTCGCGGCCGAGCTTGGTCGCATCGGCGCCGCGCGCGCTGGCCTCGTTGCTGCGGTATTCGCAGAAGTCCGCATAGGCTTCGATTTCCGGCTGCAGCACGCGTTCGACGACCTCGATCATGATCGCGTCGTCGAGATAGCCGAGCACCGGCACGTTGTCCGGGATCATGTCTTCCGGGTCGGAGAAATAGGTCAGCGCGGAAACCACGCGGCTCTTGTCCTCGGCCGACAACGCCCAGCCTTCGTCGGCGGCCATGGCGATGAGGTTTTCCACGTTCGCCAGCCGTGAACGGATGAACTCCGGCATCTGCTGGCCTTGCGAACTGGCGAAGGTCTTGGCGGCCTCGTCCAGGATCTGTTGGGCGCCCTTGCTGGCTGCGCGCTGCTCGGCGCGCTTCATCGCGTCCATGAAATACGGCAGATCCTGATCGGTGATCTCGATGGTGAATTCAAGGGCCATGGCGGCTTTCCGGTTTGATTGGCGGAACGCGCAGCCTAGCCAGCCCGGGCGATAACGTCAATCGGATCACAAAATCGAATGCAGCCCCGCGCCGAACGCGGTCACGATCCGGGTATAAATCGTCTTCAGCGGCAGGTCGACATCGGGAAAATCCCCGACATCGGTGTAGCAGTCGTAAAAGCCGGGCGCGCCGGGCGGCAGCGGCTTGCAGCCGGGATCGAGCTCGAAGCTTGACGCATAGCGGTAGGGCCACAGGTCGAAGATCGGCAGGCGCGCCGAGAAATCGCCGATCGCGCGATTGAGGCGGCTGATCCAGTTCGTTCCCTGCCGGCGCGCGATCGTCCATGCGTTTTCCGGTGCGCAGTCGCGCAGGATCGATGCGCGCAGCAATTGCGCGAACGCGCGGTCGTGGATGATGAACCCGGACTCGGTGTTGTAGTGATCCGAGCGCGGATCGAAATTGTGCGAACCGATCAAGGCGATGCTGCCGTCGATGACGATCGACTTCGCATGCAAGCCGATGCGGACGCCGCTTTCCTTGAGCGGTGCGCGGCCATACTTGCGGTAACGCTGCGCGGCCTCGCCGTCATCGCCCAGCGTGTCGTATCCGGCGATCAATGCGCCGGCCTCGGCGGGAAATGGCTTGAATTCGTGGATCTCGAAGCCGAG
>JAFEEK010000185.1 GCA_018241165.1 Pseudomonadota bacterium | reverse complement strand
GCGGTGCGATGCAGGTTGCGCGCACGGCTGTAGTAGCCCAGACCCGACCACTGTGCCAGCACGTCGTCGAGCGGCGCTGCGGCAAGCGCGCGCAGCGATGCGAATTTTTCCACAAAGCGCAAAAAATACGGGACGACGGTGGCGACCTGGGTCTGTTGCAGCATCACCTCGGCGATCCACACGCGATAGACAGTGCGCGGATGCTGCCAGGGCAGGTCGTGCCGGCCGTGGCGATCGAACCAGCGCAAAAGGTTCCTGGCCATTTGTTCGTCATTCCGGCGGAAGCCGGAATCCAGTGTCTTTGCGGTGGCTTCCTGCCTCGTGGATTTACTTGCCACATCCTGTGGCTCGGCCTTCGGCCCGGCTTCGCCGTTCGCGATCGCTCCTGCGATCGCAGTCGGCCAAGCCTTGGCCGGAATGACGGCGCTGATTTTCCTCATCGTTATTGCGTTGCGCCCAGTGACGATGGCAACAGTCCGTCGACGAAGGCTTGCGCATCGAATTCGCGCAGGTCTTCGGCAGTCTCGCCAAGGCCGACGAAACGGATCGGCAAGCCGAATTCGCGGGCCAGCGCGAATACCACGCCGCCCTTGGCAGTGCCGTCCAGCTTGGTCACGACCAGACCAGTCACGCCGATCGCCTGCCTGAATTGCCGGGTCTGGTTGATCGCGTTCTGACCGGTGGTGCCGTCGATCGCGAGCAGCACCTCGTGCGGCGCCTGCGCATCGAGCTTGCCGAGCACGCGGCGCACCTTGGAAAGCTCATCCATCAGCCCGCCCTGCGTGTGCAGGCGTCCGGCGGTGTCGGCGATCAGCACGTCGGCGCCCTTGCTGCGCGTCGATTGCAACGCGTCGAAGATCACGCTGGCCGAATCCGCACCGGAGCCCTGCGCGATCACGGCCACGCCGTTGCGCTCGCCCCAGGTTTTCAGTTGCTCGACCGCGGCGGCGCGAAACGTGTCGCCGGCCGCGAGTACGACGCCAAGTCCTTGGTCTTGCAGGCGTCGCGCGAGCTTGCCGATGGTCGTGGTCTTGCCGACCCCGTTCACGCCGACCATCAGGATCACGAAAGGCTTGTGCGCGGTGTCGATGCGCAGCGGCTGCGCGACCGGCGCGAGCAGGGCAACGAGGCGTTCGCGCAGTGCGCCGAGCAGTTCACCGGCATCGGCGAATTCGCGTTTGGCCATGCGTGCGCGCAAGTCTTCGATCAACTCGGTGCTGGCGGTGACGCCGACATCCGCGCCGATAAGAATCGTTTCCAGATCGTCGAGCAGGGACTCGTCGAGTCTGGGATGGCGCGCAAACAGGTCGCGGATGTCGCGATTGAGCACGCTGCCGGCAAGGCGCTCGCGCCAGGTCTTTTTTTTCGCCTCTCCCGCCGACGGGAGATTGATTTGTTTTTCCCTTCCCCCGCGTGCGGGGGAAGGTGCCGAAGGCGGAAGGGGGGAATTGAGCAACGAACCTTCGAGTTCACCCTTGCTGGCTTTCGCGGGCGGATCCGCGGGAGGAACCTCGGGTTTTTCCGACTTTTTCCAGAACTTGAGCATTGCGCATCGACTTCCACGACAATGGCGCAATGGTATCACCGCACCCTCCATCGCCCCCCGGAAAACTGCGCATCATCGGCGGTTCGCTGCGCGGCTCGCGCATCGCCGTACCCGATTTTCCGGGCCTGCGCCCGACCCCGGATCGCGTGCGCGAAACCCTGTTCAACTGGCTCGCGCCGGTCATCGAAGGCGCAAAGTGCCTGGATCTTTTCGCCGGCACCGGTGCACTGGGCATCGAGGCGCTTTCGCGTGGCGCTGCGCAGGTGGATTTCGTGGAGGCCGACGTGCGGCTCGCGCAACTGCTGCGCGAGAATCTGGCGCGGCTGAAGCAGCAAGCGGCGGTGCATTGCGCCGCCGCGGAAGGGTTTCTGGATCGCACGTCTTCGCGTTACGACCTGGTGTTTCTCGATCCGCCGTTCGCGGCGGGCTTGTGGGGCGATGTGGCGCGGTCGCTGGAAACGTGCGGCTGCCTGCAGGAATCGGCCTGGATCTACCTCGAGTCGCCGGCAGGCGCTGCGCCGGATTTGCCGCAAAACTGGTTGCCGCACCGCGAAGGCCGCGCCGGCGATGTGCGCTTTGCGCTCTATCGCCGCGCAGGGCCATCGGCTAAGCTTTAGCGGTCATGGCGAAGCCTTCTTCCAAAGCGGCAAACGCGCGCGTCGCGGTGTATCCGGGCACGTTCGATCCGATCACCAACGGCCATGCCGATCTGGTCGCTCGCGCCGCGCCGTTGTTCGATACCTTGATCGTCGGCATCGCCGAGAGTCCGAGCAAGAACCCCGGCTTTCCGCTGGATGAGCGCATCGAACTGGCGCGCGTCGCACTGGCCGGCATCCGCAATGTCCAGGTGCGGGGTTTTGCCTCGTTGCTCGCCGATTTCGTGCGCGAGACCCGCGCCGGCGTAATCTTGCGTGGCCTGCGCGCGGTGTCGGACTTCGAATACGAATTCCAGCTCGCCAGCATGAACCGGCACCTGATTCCCGACGCCGAAACCCTGTTCCTGACGCCGGCCGAGCAGTACAGTTTCATTTCCTCGTCGCTGGTGCGCGAAATCGGGCGCCTGGGCGGGGATGTTTCCAATTTCGTCCATCCGGCGGTACAGAAGGCGTTGCGCACGCGCTGGAAAGACTCGTCGAAAAAACCAAAGGTGAAATCATGAACAAGATTTTTCGCACAGTGATGCTGGTGCTCTTTACCTCGGTGCTGCTTGCTGCATGCGGCCAGAGCGACGAAGAAAAACAGGCGGCGGCCGACGCCGCGGCCAAGGCCGCCGCGAACGCACCGGTGCCGTTGCCGGCAGCCGGCGCCGATGATGCGGCGTGGCAGAAATACCTGGTCTCGGTCGTGACCCGCAACATGCAGGGCGTCAAGACCAACCATCCGTTCATGTACTACGTGCCGGCCGGCGACAGCATGGCTGCCGAGGACGCGCGCAAGAGCCAGCTCGACAACGTCGGCACTACGGTTGCGCGCGGCGTGCTGCCCGGCAACATGCTCGCGTTCGGCGGCCCGGATTCCAAGGCCACCGCCGACCTGATCGTGGAAGCGTTCGCGAACGCCAACGACGGCTCGTTCAAGAACGTGGTCGTGTTGTTCGCCGGCGCGGCTGCCGATCAACAGCGCGTGCAGGATGCGATCGCGAAGTCGGGTGCGGAGCTTCGATTCGTCGAAATGAAGTAGCGCGCGTCCGGAAATTGCCGTGCCCGGCGGCGCTGCGCGGGCGCAGGCGTGCGTGAGGAATCGAAGTGAAAAAGACATACCTGTTTGCATTTGCCGCATTCGCATTCATGCTGAGTGCGAATGCGGCGCAGCGTCCCGGCCACGCTGCCATCGCCAGTGCGCACACGCTGGCGACGCAGGCCGGGTTCGAGGTGCTCGCCGAGGGCGGCAATGCGTTCGATGCGGCGATTGCGGTGGCATCCACGTTGTCGGTGGTCGAGCCGCAAAGTTCCGGCATCGGCGGCGGCGGATTCTTTCTGCTGCATCGCGCGAGCGACGGCCGCGACGTCATGCTCGACGCGCGCGAAACCGCGCCGGCGGCGGTGAAACAATCGCAATATCTCAAACCCGACGGCACGCCGAATCGCGACACCGCGTTGTACGGGCCGCTTGCCGCCGGCATTCCCGGCGAGCCGGCTGCACTGGTCTGGCTGGCCGCACATTACGGCAAGCTGCCGTTGGCGAAGTCGCTGGCGCCGGCGATCCGCATCGCGCGCGAAGGATTCCAGCCGGGCAAAAGTTTTCTCGACGCGATATCCAGCCATCGCGAACAGATCGTGCGTTATCCGGGAACAAAAGCGCTGCTGATGCCGAACGGTGACGTGCCGAAAGCAGGCTGGACATTCCGCAATCCGGATCTGGCGGCCACGCTCGAACGCATCGCCGCGCACGGCAACGATGGTTTCTACAAGGGCAAGACCGCGCAATTGCTGCTCAAGTCGGTGAAGGCAACCGGCGGCGACTGGACGGCGGCGGATCTGGCCGACTACAAGGTCGTCGAGCGCGACCCGCTGAGCTTCGATTACCGCGGCTTCAAGATCGTCACCGCATCGCCGCCATCGTCCGGCGGCGTGGCGCTGGAGGAAATGTTCAACGTGCTGTCCGGCTACGACCTGGACCAGCTCGATCGTCCGCAGCGCCTGCACTACATCATCGAGTCGATGCGGCGCGCGTTCCGCGACCACAACGAATATCTGGGCGATCCGGATTTCGTGAAGATGCCGCTGGATACCTTGTTGTCGCCGCAGTACGCGGCCGGCCTGCGCGCCGGCATCCTGCCGGACAAGGCCACGCCTTCGTCCATGTTGCCCTCGGCGGTGGCCCACGATCCGGGCATGCACACGACGCATTTTTCCATCGTCGACGCCGACGGCAACATGGTCGCGACGACACAAACCGTGAACACGCATTTCGGCTCGTGCCTGGTGCCACCGGGAACGGGTGTGTTTCTCAACAACGAGATGGACGATTTCGCCCTCGTGCCCGGCGC
>JAFEEK010000184.1 GCA_018241165.1 Pseudomonadota bacterium | reverse complement strand
TTGCATCGCCTGCGTCGCCGCGCCCTTCAACAGATTGTCCAGAGTGGCGACCACGACAACGCGCCTGCCGCCCGGCGCCATCGCGAACCCGCCGATCTCGACATGGTGCTTGCCGGCAATCGCGCTGACCCAGGGCGGCTCATCGACGATGCGGACCAACGCTTCGCCGGCGTAGAAATCCGCATACCGCCGGCAGACTTCGTCGCGTGTCGCCGGCTGCGCAAGCCACAGGTTCACCGTCATCGTGATGCCGCGGAAATGGGATGCGACGTGCGGCATGAATTCCACCGGCAAGCCAATTCTGCTTGAGACCTCGCGCTCGTGCAGATGATCGGTCAGCGCGTAGGGCATCAGGTTGCCGCGCAATTTATCAGGATCGTTCTTGTCCGACGGCGTGGTGCCCGCGCCGGAGTAGCCGGACACGCCAAAACACGTCGGCGGCGCGACGAGCAGTTCCTTCAATGGCGCGATGGCAAGCTGCATCGCCGTCGCATAGCAGCCCGGATTGCTGATGCGTTTCTCGCCGGCGTAGCGCTTGCGCGTGAGTTCGGGCAGGCCGTAGTACCAGGCCGCATCGAAACGGTAGTCTGCGGACAGATCGACGATCGCGGTGTCGGGCGCGGCTGCATCGATGGCGGCGACAAACTCCGGCGCCTTGCCGTTCGGCAGGGCCAGCACGACGGCGTCGGCGCGTTTGCCCGCCACGGCATCAGGAGAAAGATTCTCGTAGTGCAACTCGCCGCAGAATCCGGCAACGTGCTCGCGCACGCGTTGACCGGCGAGTTCACGCGAGGAAACGAACGCGAGCTCCAGATGCGGGTGCAACGCAACGAGCCGGATCAATTCCGCACCGGTGTGGCCACGCGCACCGACAATTCCGATTGTCTGTTTTCCGGTCATCTTCAACTCAATAGTGTGGGTTCGCGCTGGCGGCAATGCGCGATGCAGCGTTCGATATCCGCGAACGCCTCGAAGCCGTACCAGTATGTCTTCCAGTGCGCGTCCTTGATGCTGCCGTCGCACTCGGCATCGTAGAACGCATTGATCACGTTGCCGCGGCGCGAGCGCCAGAACACGCGGGGATTCTCCGCGCGCATCACTTCCCAGGCCGCCCGCCCGAGGCCCTCGCCCTGCGCATCGTCGGCAACCGCGAATTTGTCGAGATAGACGCCGCATGCCTCCTGCACGAGTACCAGCGCGGCACGGTAGTTTTCGCTGACGTAGATGCGAAACGGCCGCGTGCGTTCGAAGTAGTCCGGCACCAGCTTGCGGCCGAACCCCGCTTCGATCAGTGCGCGCAAACGCGTGCAATCCACGGCATTCCAGTCGTCGAAACGCAGCACTTTTTCGCCACGCCGCACCAGCGTGCCCGACCCCTTGTGGGTAAACAATTCCTTGGCCAGTTCATCCGGCCGCGTGATCGACACCGACGAGGAGGTCGGCAGGCGATCGAGCAATTCCTTGATCTGCTCGATCTTCACGCGCATGCCGCCATTCAACCATGGCTGCGCGAGCAGGCGCTCGTACTCGGTACTCAAGTTGATCGAATCGATGACACGACCGCTCTCGTCGAGCAGGCCGCCGCTGCCGGTAAGGAAGATGATCTTGTAGGGCCGCAGCACGCCGACCAGTTCGTTTGCGGCGAAATCGGCGTTGATGTTCACGATCTGCCCGCCGGCGGTTTCGCCCAGCGATGCGATGACCGGAATCGAGCCCGCGCGCAGCGACGCTTCGATCGGCGCGAGGTTCACGCGCGCGACGCGCCCGACGAGACCAAGCGCAGCCGGATCGATGAAATCGGCTTCGAACACACCCGACAACACCGACGTCGCGCGCGCATCGGCTTGCTGCAGCGCTTCCACGAGATTCAGGTTCTGCGCCTGGAATACACGGCGCACGATCGCGAGCGTTTCCGGCGAGGTCACGCGCAAGCCATTCACCGTCTGCTTGACGATGCCGGCGGCAGCGAACGCTTCGTCCAGTTGCGGACCGGCGCCGTGGACAACGATCGGCGTCAATCCGACTTGTTGCAGGAACGCGAGCGAGGATGTCAGCGCGGCGAGATCGTCACGCAGCACGGCGCCACCGACCTTGACCACGGCAAAGCGCTTGGCGTCGAGCTGCGAGAAACGATTGAGGTATTGCTCGATTTCGCGCGCGCTGGCCATGCTCGACAGCAGCCGCACGATGGTCTGGCGCATTTGCAGATGCGTTTCGGCGTTCATGTCGTGGGCCGCGCGAGAATGCGATGGATGCCGTTGGCATAGCGATCGAGGTGATCGAGCGCAACCCATTCGTCGGCGCCATGCGCCTGCGCGATGTCGCCCGGTCCGTAGACGAACGCAGTGTAGCCGCCCGCGGAAAACAGCGCGGCTTCGGTCCAAAAATCCACCGCGCCGCCAATCGGAACATCGAGCGCGCGGGCAACCTCGCGCGCGGCCGCGCGGCGTTGGTCGGCTTGCGCGGCATTTCCGCACGGCAAGGCCGGTCCGCGAAACGTTTCGGTGAATTCGGACAGTTCGGTGTCGGCACAACTGTGGAACGTGGCGAGCAATCCGTCCACGTCCATCGACGGTAGCGGACGCATGCCGAAACGCAGTTCCGCGGAAGGCGCGATCACGTTCGGCTTGATCCCGCCCTCGATGCGGCCGATGTTGAAGCGCAAACCGGCCAAACCGTCGAAGCGCTGGTGTGCGAGCGCTTCGACATGACCGAGCGCGCGGGCGCTCCAGCGCACGGTCTGGTGCAGCGCGTTGTCGCTCGCCGCCTGCGCGCCTGATGCGTGTCCGGCGCGTCCGGCAAAGCGCATCAGCACCGAACTGATGCCACGATGTGCGAGCACGGCTTCGCACTTCGTCGGTTCGGCGACGATGACGGCGTCGAATTTCGGCGTGCCGCGCACGAACGCCGTGATGCAACGCGGATCGGCGCCTTCCTCGTCCGTCGTGAACAGGAATGCGGCGTCGCCGTCGCCGGCA
>JAFEEK010000183.1 GCA_018241165.1 Pseudomonadota bacterium | reverse complement strand
CTCGAAGGCGTCGATCCGCAACCCGATACCGGCAGCGATGCGCAGCATTTGTTGAGCGATCGCCTGGGTTGGGATGTGCCGCTGCACGATTTGGGTTCGTGGATTCGCGGCATGCGTGCGCCGGGTTCGACCGCAACCGTGCAATACGACGAACACGATCTGCCCGCGGTGATCGAGCAGGATGGCTGGCGTGTGGAATACCGCGACTGGTTCGCCGACCGCAATCCGCCGCTGCCGCGCAAGGTTTTCGCCAGCCGCGCCGACGCGCGCGTACGCATGGTCATCGAAAGCTGGAACGTCGATGACTGACGCGTGGACGAGCTGGCCCGCGCCGGCCAAGCTGAATTTGTTCCTGCACATCGTCGGTCGTCGTGCGGACGGTTTTCACGAGTTGCAGACGGTGTTCCAGTTGCTCGACCGGGGCGACACGATACGGTTGCGCGTGCGCGAAGATGGCATCGTCACGCGCATCGCCGGATTGGAAAACGTCGCGCCGGAAAACGACCTCGCCGTGCGCGCGGCGCTCGCCTTGCAGTCTGCGAGTGGCTGCAAATCCGGCGCAGACATCGCCGTGGAAAAGCGCATTCCGAGTGGCGGCGGACTCGGCGGCGGCAGTTCCGACGCGGCGACGGTTCTGGTCGCGCTGAACACCTTGTGGAATACAGGTTTGTCCGAAGACGCGCTGGCCGAAATCGGCCGTATCCTCGGTGCGGATGTACCGGTGTTCGTGCGCGGCCGCACGGCCTGGGCCGAAGGCGTGGGCGAGCGGCTCACTCCGGTCGATCTGCCGCAGCGGTGGTTCGTTATCGTCGATCCCGGCATTGCGGTGCCGACCGCCAGTTTGTTCCTGGCCCCGGAATTGACTCGCGACACCCCGCCGACGACAATATCGCGCTTCCTTGAAGGCATGGAAACGGCGAACGCATTCGCGCCCGTGGCGCGCGCGCGTTATCGCGAAGTCGCCGCGGCGCTGGATTGGCTTGGCCAGTTCGGAGACGCGCGGCTTTCCGGCAGCGGCGGGTGCGGCTTCGCGGCGGTGGAAACACAGCGTGAGGCGCTTGCCATCGTCGCGCAATGTCCGCCGCAATTCCGCGCCTGGGCAGCGCGCGGCGTCAACCGCTCGCCGCTGCACGAAGCATTGGAAGAACACTGTAGGGGTTGATTTGATGCAGGATGCATCACCGCAGCGGCTTTTCGCGCTGCGGGAAACGTGACGCAGCTTTGCTGCGGCCGTTTCCGCGAAAGTTGCGGCAGGATGCCGAATCTTTCGCACAGAATTGGGCCGTCGCCAAGTTGGTAAGGCACGGGATTTTGATTCCCGCATTCGCAGGTTCGAGTCCTGCCGGCCCAGCCATTTCCCGCTTCGCATCAAGCGAACGCATCGGGGCAATCGCATCCACGCCGTTTCTTGACGCAGGTCAATGCCGCGGCTTTTTTGCGCGCCCAAGATTCCCGCGAAATTTGATTCGGCACCATCGCCACGGCGCCAGCCGGCGCGTGGAAGTTGGGGAAACTCGTGACGGAGGGCAAGCGCGTGGATATCCAGGATCCGTCCTTCTGGCGTGCCGGTGCCATCAGCACCACGCTGGTGATGATCGTCGTGCTGGCATTCCTGTCGGTCGACAGCATGAGCGTCATCAGCGTCGGCGGCCGCAACGTGCCGAAATACGACGTCATCAACCACCAGATCGGTTACGCGTACAACTGGTCGCGCCGCGCCGACGTGCCGGTTATCGGCGGGCTTGAACCACTGTTTGGCAAGACCGTTACCGAAGCGCAGGCGACCGACCTCATGCGCACCGGCAAACTCGTCATCCAGAGCCGCGCCTGCATGGATTGCCACACGATTTTCGGCAACGGCGCCTACTACGGACCCGATTTGACCAAGTCGTGGCTCGATCCGGCCTGGCCGCAGATATGGATGCCGATGACCGGCAAGACTACGCGCGAAGACGCCATGGTCGAGTTCCTGATGCACCCGGACAAGTATCCGACGTGGTCGCGCCAGATGCCCAATCTGCAATTGTCCGAAGACGAAGCCCGTGCCACGGTCGCCTACCTGAAGTGGCTGTCGGCGATCGATACCAACGGCTTCCCGGCCAATTTCGGCCAGTCCGGCAAACAACCGTAGGAGCCCGGCCGTGTACCGTTCCCAGAAACTCTCGCTGCGCTATTACACCGCTGCCGTCGCCCTGTTCGGCGTGATGATCGTGTTCGGCCTGCTGTCGGCGCTGTACTACCTGTATCCGGCAATGTTGTACAACGTCTTCGACTTCCACATGTCGAAAATCATGCACATCGACACGCTGGTGATCTGGCTGTTGATGGGTTTCCTCGGCGCGGTCTACTGGTACCTGCCCAAGGAACTCGGTATCGAGGTCGAAGGCATGTGGCTCGCCGAGCTGATGTTCTGGATTTTCTGCGTGGCAGTGGCGATCGTGGCCTTGGTGTTCGTGTTCGTGCAGTACGGCAGCGCCAATGAATTTTCGATGTGGTTCATCAACCAGGGGCGCAAGTACGTGGAGGCGCCGCGCTGGGCGGCGATCGGCATCGTCGTGGTGATGGCGGTGTTCGCCTACAACGTCATCGCGACCTGCATCAAGGCGCGCAAGATGACCGGCATCATGTGGGTGCTGGTGCTGGACCTGATCCCGCTGCTGGCCGTGTATCTGGACGCGTTTCCGGCCGTCACCAACATGTCGGTCGACTTGTACTGGTGGTGGTGGCTGGTGCACATGTGGGTGGAGAGCACCTGGGAAGTGCTGATCGGCTGCGTGATGGCGCTGGTGTTGATGGACGTGATGGGGACATCGCGCCGCATCGTCGAAACCTGGTTGTACATCGAGGTGATGCTGGTGCTTGGCGCGGGCATCCTCGGACTGGGGCACCATTATTTCTGGATCGGCACGCCGCAGTACTGGCTCGGCATCGGCGGATTCTTCTCGGCGCTGGAACCGCTGCCGCTGCTCGGCATGGTGGTGCATGCGATCTACGATGCCGGCACGCATCGCATGAAGACGACCAACCAGCCGGCGTTTTTCTGGATCACCGCCGAGGCGTTCGGCAACTTCATCGGCGCCGGCATCTGGGGCTTCATGATGACGCTGCCGCAGATCAACCTGTTTTCGCACGGCACGCAATGGACGGTCTCGCATGGCCACTTCGCGTTCTACGGCGCCTATGTGTGCGGCATCATCGCCGTGTTGTATGTCGCCAAGCAGCAGACGTCCGGCGTGGACATGCTGGCCGGGCGCGCCTGGAAATGGGGCTTCGGCCTGCTCAACTTCGGCATGGTCGGCATGGTGATGGGCTTGTTGCTGGCCGGCATGGCGCAGGCGTTCTACGGCCGTGCAATCGGCGGCTCGACTCTGATGGCATTCACTTCCGCATCGGAAAACGCCTGGTTCGTCAGCGGCATGTGGGCACGCCTGTTCTTCGGATTCGTGTTCGCCGCAGGTTACGTGGTGCTCGTGTATGACCTGCTGACCGCGCCCAAGCGCGTTCCGGTGACGCGCGCCCGGCTGGAACCCGCATGACGGCATCCGCACTACTCGAGACGGCCGCGTTGCTGGGCCTGTTCGTCCTCGCCGGTGGCGGTTACGGCAGCTTGTACAGCGCCGGCCGGCTCTGGTCGCGACCGGCGCTGATTCGTGCCGGCGGCATTTGCTGGGCGTTGACGTTTGTACTGGCACTGACGATTGCGATCCACACGCCGCTCGATCCTGGCTGGAAGTTGCTGATCCTTGCCAGCGCCGTCGTCTATGCGGTCATCCCGCCGCTGACCTGGCGTTACCTGGAACGCCTGCATGACGAACAGGAGCCACACCAATGATCCCGAATCTCATCAACACCATTACCGGTCTGGTGCTCGCTTATGCCGCCGTGCTGCATCCGACCTGGATCGAGCAACGCTACCTGCCGCTGGCAGCCTTCGCCGCGATCATGCTGGTCATGGCACTGTGGGCACGGCGTAGCGATCCGCATCCATGGTTCAGCGCCGTCAACATCGTGCTGGCGATCGCGCTTGGCCTGCTTTCGCTGCTGCCGCTGGCGACATTGCCGAATCTCACATTCTGGGGCGGGTTCTGGGTTGGCACGCTGGTTCCGACCGTCGCCTTGTGGGCGGCCTTGTACCGGCCGCAGCCGGCCACGGCCCAATGACCACCCGCCGAACCGGTTTCCGCACGGGAGCAAAACACATGACCAAGACCACTGTCGTTGCCAGCATCGCCATCGTCACTGCATTCGCCGCAACTTCGGTGCTTGCGGCCGATCCGGTCGCCGGCAAGGCGAAGTACGAGACGACCTGTGTCGCCTGCCACGGTGCGAACGGCATTTCGATAGCGCCGATCTATCCGAATGTCGCCGGCCAGAAAGAGGAATACCTCGTCGCCCAGATGAAGGCATTCCGCGACGGCACGCGCCCCAACGCCATCATGGCGCCGATGGCCAAGGGCCTGACCGACACCGATATCGCGAATATCGCGGTGTTTCTGGCTGCGCTCAAGCCGTAGCCTCGCTGGCAACCTTCGCGCGACCGCCGTCAGCGCGGGCTCGCGCCAGGACGTTTGACACCGGTCATGGCGTTGCGACGCCGGCTTGCGTAGACTGCGGCCGAGTTCTTTGCGGCTGCCAGACAGATGTCACGACCGGTTTCGCTCGACAAGGCCCAACTTCTCGCCTGCGCGAGCGGGCAGATGTTCGGTGCCGGCAATGCCCGCCTGCCATCGCCGCCCATGCTGATGTTCGACCGCATCACGCGCATCGACGAACACGGCGGAACGCGCGGCAAGGGATTGCTGCAGGCCGAGCTCGATATCCGCCCCGATCTGTGGTTTTTCGGCTGCCATTTCGAAGGCGATCCGGTAATGCCCGGTTGTCTCGGGCTCGATGCGATGTGGCAACTCGCCGGCTTCTTCCTGCCCTGGCTGGGAGAGCCAGGTCGCGGTCGCGCACTGGGCGTGGGCGAGGTCAAGTTCACCGGCCAGGTTCTGCCGAGCGCGCAACGGGTGCGCTACGAGATCGACGTCAGCCGCGTGATTCGTGGCCGCCTCAAGATGGTCGTTGCCGATGGCGACATGTTCGTCGACGATCGCCTGATCTATGCCGCCAAGGATTTGCGCGTCGGCCTGTTCCAGTCGACGGAGGGTTTCTGATGCGTCGCGTCGTCGTTACCGGCATGGGTCTGGCTTCGTGCCTTGGCCAGAGTCTGGATCAGGTCGCGCATGCATTGCGCGAGGGTCTGAGCGGCATCCGCGCAGCGCCCGAGTTTGCCACGCTCGGGTTACGCAGTGCGGTGGCCGGATGGCCGGACCTGGATCTGGATGCGCTCATCGACCGCAAGCTCAAGCGTTTCATGGGCGATGCGGCTGCCTACGCCTACCTGGCCATGCGCGACGCGATCGCCGATGCCGGCCTTGCGCTCGAACACATCTGTCATCCGCGCATCGGCGTGATTGCCGGTTCCGGCGGCGGCTCGCCGCGCTGGCAGATCGAAACCGGCGACCTTTTGCGCGCCAAGGGCGTGCGCAAGGTCGGTCCGTTCATGGTCCCGCGCACGATGTGTTCGACGGTGTCGGCGACGCTGGCGACCGCGTTCGGCATTCTCGGTTTGAGTTATTCCATCGCCGCAGCGTGCGCGACGTCGGCGCATTGCATCGGCGCAGGCGCCGACCTGATCCGCCACGGCGCCCAAGACATCGTCTTCGCCGGCGGCGGCGAAGAGCTGCACTGGGGCATGGCTTCGCAGTTCGACGCAATGGGCGCGCTGTCGACCGCTTACAACTCGACACCGCATGCCGCGTCGCGTCCCTACGATGTCGGTCGCGACGGTTTCGTCATCGCCGGTGGTGGCGGCATGCTCGTGCTCGAGGACTACGAACACGCCAAGGCGCGCGGAGCGCGCATTCATGCCGAACTGATCGGCTACGGCGTCACCTCGGATGGCCACGACATGGTCGCGCCATCGGGTGAAGGCGCGGCGCGCTGCATGCGCATGGCGATGGCGGGAATCGCCGCGCCGATCGATTACCTCAATACCCATGGCACCGCGACTCCGCTCGGGGATATCGTGGAATTGAATGCGATTCGCGAAGCTTTTGGCACCGCCATGCCGCCCTTGTCGTCGACCAAGGCGCTGACCGGCCATTCGCTCGGCGCGGCCAGCGTGCACGAGGCGATCTACTCCTTGCTCATGCTCGAACGCAGTTTCATCGCCGGTTCGGCGAATATCGAAGCGCTCGATGAACACGCCCACGGCTTCCCGATCGTGGAGAAAAGCCGCCCGGCGCAGTTGCGCACGGTGATGTCCAACAGCTTCGGTTTCGGCGGCACCAACGCCAGCCTGGTGTTTGCCAAAATCTGAGATTCGCGCCGTAATACGCGCATTACGTTGCAAGCGTGCCGGTTTGCATGCGCGATCGACGCCGGAACGGCGCCTCTTCGCGCGTTCCCGTGATAGAATAATTGGCTGTTTTTGCGCGTTGCCAATCGGGAGCAAGGTGTGAACACGGCCAACTCATCGGGGTTCTCCGGCAAATACGCGCGCGAGCGTGAAGAGCGCCGCTTGCTGGTTTTCAGCGGCAACGCCAATCGCGCGCTTGCGCAAGCGGTTTGCCATGAATTGAACGTGCCGCTGGGCAAGGCCCTGGTCAGCCGTTTTTCCGACGGCGAGGCGCAGGTCGAGATCGAGGAAAACGTGCGCCGCCAGGAAGTGTTCGTGATCCAGCCGACCTCGGCGCCGACCGCGGACAATTTCATGGAACTGCTGGTGATGGTGGATGCGCTCAAGCGCGCCTCGGCGGCCAGCGTGACCGCGGTGATCCCGTATTTCGGCTATGCCCGCCAGGACCGGCGCACGCGTTCGGGGCGCGTGCCGATCACGGCCAAGGTCGCGGCGACGATGATCGGCACGGTCGGTACCGACCAGGTGTTGACGGTGGATCTGCACGCCGACCAGATCCAGGGGTTTTTCGATATTCCGGTGGACAATGTATACTCGTCGCCCGTTTTGCTGGCCGACATCTGGCGCTGCCACGGCGGCAGCGACCTGATCGTGGTCAGTCCCGACGTCGGCGGTGTGGCGCGCGCAAGGGCACTGGCCAAGCGCCTGGACGACGCGGACCTGGCGATCATCGACAAGCGCCGGCCGCGTCCGAACGAGGCCACGGTGATGAACATCATCGGCGACGTGAAGGATCGCGTGTGCGTGCTGATCGACGACATCGTCGACACCGCCGGCACCTTGTGTGCGGCGGCGGCGGCGTTGAAAAAGAACGGCGCGCGCAAGGTGGTGGCGTATTGCACGCATCCGGTGCTGTCCGGCGCGGCGATCCAGAACATCAACGGATCGCAGCTCGACGAACTGGTGGTGACGGACACCATCGCGCTGGCGGACGCGGCGCGCGCCTGTGCGAAGATCCGCCAGCTCAGCGTGGCGGAACTGCTCGGCGAGACGATCCGGCGCATCGCGTTCGGCGAGTCGGTCAGCAGCTTGTATGTAGACTGAAGAATTTGTTTTTTCGACTCTCCTGGTCGCGGGAGAGTTTTCAACCGCCGCGAGGCGGATCACTGCAACTCAAAGGTAATCCATCATGGCAACGATTCACGAAATTCCGGCGGAAACCCGCAAGGACGAAGGCAAAGGTGCGAGCCGCCGCCTGCGTACCACGGGCAAGGTGCCGGCCATTGTTTATGGCAGCACCGATGCTCCGGCGAGCATCCAGCTCGAGCACAACACCGTGTGGCTGGCGTCGCAGCACGAGTGGTTCTACTCGGCGATCCTCGACCTCAAGCTCGACGGCAAGACGCAGAAAGTCCTGTTGCGCGACTTGCAGCGCCATCCGTTCCGCGCGCAGTTGCTGCACCTGGATTTCCAGCGCGTCGACGAGAACCGTGCGATCCGCATCCGCGTGCCGCTGCACTTCCTCAACAAGGAAAAATCCCCGGCCGGCAAGATGGCTGGCGTGCTGATCTCGCACGCAATTACGGATCTGGAGATCTCCTGTCTGCCGAAGGATCTGCCGGAATTCATCGAAGTCGATCTGTCCGAACTCAAGGTGGGCGACATCGTCCACATGTCGGCGCTCAAATTGCCGGCGGGTGTGGAAATCCCCGAACTGCGCCTGGGCAAGGAGCACGATTCGGCCGTGGTGACGGCGCAGGAGATGAAGCAGGAAGTCGAGGCGGCTCCGGTCGTGGCGGAAGGCGAAGCGGCTGCCGCCGCCGGCGCCACGCCGGCTGCCGGCGCGGCTCCCGCTGCTGGCGCGGCTCCGGCCGCCGCCAAGAAAGACGACAAGAAGTGACGGCAGGATGCCGTCATCCCGTGCAGACCAGGGATGGTTGCTGACACGGGATCCAGCTCTTGCACCACGGACAAGGGCAGGAGCTGGATTCCGGCTTGCGCCGGAATGACGAGCAAAGCTTATGGCTGCGCTTCGCCTCATCGTCGGCCTGGGCAATCCCGGCGCCGAACATCTGCGAACCCGGCACAATGCCGGGTTCTGGTTCGTCGATGCGCTCGCGCAGCGTGAAGGCGTGCGCCTCGGGCTGGAAGCGAAATTGCACGGCGAGACGGGCAAGATCGTCCTCGACGGCAATCCGCTGCTGCTGCTCAAGCCGAACACGTTCATGAACAAGAGCGGCATCGCGGTGGCGTCAGCGCTGCGCTACTGGAAAATCGAGCCGGAAGAAATGCTCGTCGCGCACGATGATCTGGATTTGCCACCGGGTGCCGCGCGCTTGAAGTTCGACGGCGGCCACGGCGGACAGAACGGATTGCGCGACATCTTCGCGCATCTGGGACACGGCAAGTTTCACCGCCTGCGGCTCGGTATCGGCCATCCCGGCGACAAGGATCGGGTTACGCCGTGGGTGCTTGGGCGTCCGGGCAAGGCGGACGAAGACGCGATCCTCGGTGCGGTCGGCGCTGCGCTGGGCGTTTTGCCGCTCGCGGTTGCGGGCGATTTCAACGAAGCGATGAAACGGCTGCACACCGCGCCGGAATAAGGAATCCCATGGGCATCAAATGCGGCATCGTCGGCCTGCCGAACGTCGGCAAGTCCACCCTTTTCAACGCGCTGACCAAGGCGGGCATCGCCGCGGCGAATTTCCCGTTCTGCACGATCGACCCGAACGTCGGCGTGGTGCCGGTGCCGGATCCGCGCCTGAACCAGCTCGCGGAAATCGTCAAGCCGCAGAAACTCGTGCCGACCGCGGTCGAATTCGTCGATATCGCCGGCCTTGTCGCCGGAGCGTCCAAGGGCGAAGGGTTGGGCAACAAATTCCTCGCGCATATCCGCGAAGTCGACGCGATCGCCCACGTCGTGCGCTGCTTCGAGCATGCGGACATCATCCATGTCGCCGGCAAGATCGACCCGATCGCCGATATCGAGACGATCGACACCGAGCTCGCGCTGGCGGATCTGGAAGCGGTCGACAAGGCGTTGAACAAGGCCGAACGCGCGGCCAAGGCCAACGACAAGGAAGCGCTGGCGAAAAGACCCGTGCTGCAAAAGCTCGCTGCCGGGTTGAACGAAGGCAAATCCGCGCGCAGCCTGGGCCTGGACGAGGACGAGAAGGCGCTCGTGCGCGACCTGTTCCTGCTCACGCTGAAACCGCTCATGTACATCGCCAACGTCAAGGAAGACGGATTCACCAACAATCCGCATCTGGACAAGGTGCGCGCGCGTGCGCAGGCCGAAGGCGCTGAAGTGGTGCCGGTTTGCGCGGCCATCGAGGAAGAACTCTCGCAACTCGATGACGCCGATCGCGACGCGTTTCTCAAGGACATGGGCCTGGACGAGCCGGGCCTGAATCGCGTGATCCGTGCCGCCTACAAGCTGCTCGGCCTGCAGACCTATTTCACCGCCGGCGAGAAGGAAGTGCGCGCGTGGACGGTGAAATCCGGTTCCACTGCGCCGCAGGCGGCGGGCGTTATCCACACCGATTTCGAGCGCGGCTTCATCCGCGCCGAGACCGTGGCGTATGATGATTTCATCAAATACAGGGGCGAGAACGGCGCCAAGGATGCCGGTCGCCTGCGCCTGGAAGGCAAGGAGTATCTGGTGAAAGAGGGCGACGTTCTACACTTCCGATTCAATGTCTGATCCGAGGACGCGCACATGCCTGGTACCGATCGTGATGTGAAGCTCAGCTTCCTCGCCCAGCCGACCGACGTGAATTTCTCCGGCAAGGTGCACGGCGGCTTCGTGATGAAATGGATCGACCAGGCCGGCTACGCCTGCGCGGTCGGCTGGAGCGGCAAGGTCTGCGTGACGGTGGCCGTGGGCGGCATCCGCTTCGTACACCCGATTTGCATCGGCGACATGGTTACCGTGCATTGCCAGCTCATCTACACCGGCAATACCAGCATGCACTTCAGCGTGGACGTGCTGGCGCGAAACCTGGCCACGGGCGCCCAGGTGCTGGCTACCCATTGCGTGATCGTCATGGTTGCGGTCGATGCTGCCGGCAAGCCCACTACGGTGCCGAAATGGCTGCCGGCCAGCGACGACGACAAGGCCCTGGCGGCCTACGCGCAGAAGCTGATGGAGCTGGACAAGAACATCGAACAGGAAATCGCGCGCTACCGCGATGCGGCGCATTTGCCCAGTCCGGGCTAAGCCACGCCTAGCATTTTCCATGCCGTCTTGACAAGAATTGCCGCTGAAACGACAATAGTCGGCTCCGCGCGAAGAAGTATTCAAGTGCATGAAACGTCAGGCAGAACGGTCTGGCGTTTTTTCGCGTCGCCGGCGGTTGCGGTCAACGAGAGGTAACGTAGACAAGATTCCCGGAGGGATACCCAAGCGGCCAACGGGGGCAGACTGTAAATCTGCTGGCTCATGCCTTCGGTGGTTCGAATCCACCTCCCTCCACCAGTTGCAAAAAAGCGAGAGACGAGAAGTACCCCGGCGCGGGAGTAGTTCAATGGTAGAACTGTAGCCTTCCAAGCTACTAGTGCGGGTTCGATTCCCGTCTCCCGCTCCACCGCTCACGTAGCTCAGTCGG
>JAFEEK010000182.1 GCA_018241165.1 Pseudomonadota bacterium | reverse complement strand
TTTCTGTACGAGAACGGGCGCTTTTATTTCATCGAGATGAACACGCGCATCCAGGTCGAGCATCCGGTGACCGAGTTCATCACCGGCGTGGACCTGGTGCGCGAGCAGTTGCTGATCGCCGGCGGCGAAAAACTGTCGATCAGGCAATCCGACATCAAGATTACCGGCCACGCCATTGAGTGCCGCATCAATGCCGAGGATCCGGATACCTTCATGCCATCGCCCGGCACGGTCAAGCGCTTCGAGAGCGCGGGCGGCCCGGGCGTACGCATCGACACCCACGTGTATGACGGTTACCGCATTCCGCCGAATTACGATTCGATGATCGGCAAGCTCATCGTGCACGGTCGCGACCGCGATACCGCAATCGCGCGCATGCGCATCGCGCTGGCCGAGATGGTGTTCGAGGGCGTCAAGACCAACCTGCCGCTGCAACAGCGCATCATGGCCGACGGCGGATTCTGCGCCGGCGGGCAGAATATCCATTATTTGGAAAAGCGCATTGCCGAAGCGAAGGAAAAAGCGATCAAACTGAGCTAAATGCTCGTCATTCCGGGACCGCCGCAGGCGGAACCCGGAATCCAGCGCCTTGCGTGACACAAGCAAAGTCGCTGGATTCCGGATCGCGCCCGCTGCGCGGGCTTGTCCGGAATGACGAAATATCGATATGCCCTTCCTCGAACTCTCTCTGACCCTGCGCGCCGCGCAACAAACCAGCGTCGAAGCCGCACTGGAAGACCTCGGCGCCCTGTCGATCACGCTCGCCGATGCCGACGTGGATACGCCCGACGAGCGCGCGATCTTCGAGCCGGGCGTGGGCGAAACGCCGCTGTGGAATGCACTCGTACTGCAAGCCTTGTTCGATGCCGATGCGGATCGCGCGGGACTCACGCATGCGCTTGCGGACCTGGTGCCCGGGATTGAACCGGCGCAAATCGCGTTTCGCGACGTCGCCGACCAGGACTGGACGCGCGCCTGGCTCGACACCTTCAAGCCGATGCGCTTCGGGCATCGACTTTGGATTTATCCGTGGAATGTCGAAGCGCCGGACGACGACGATGCAGTAATCGTGCGCCTCGATCCCGGCCTTGCCTTCGGCAGCGGCACGCATCCGACCACGGCGCTATGCCTTGAATGGCTGGACGGATGCGACATCAAAGGCAAGGCACTGATCGACTACGGCTGCGGCTCAGGCGTACTTGCCATTGCCGCGCTCAAGCTCGGCGCCGCGCGCGCGATCGGCGTGGACAACGACGATCAAGCCATCGCTGCTAGCCGCGACAACGCGCAGCGCAACGGTGTTCCCGAAAAAATGGATTTGTATCTTCCGCAGCATTTTCCACAATTGCAATCCGATGTTCTCGTCGCGAATATCCTTGCCGGCCCGCTCGGCGAGCTCGCGCCCGTGTTCGCGCAAAGCCTGATATCCGGTGGCGCGCTCGCGCTGTCCGGCATCCTCGACGGCCAGCAGGACGAACTGCTGGCGCGTTACTCCGAATGGTTCGTGGATTTGCGCGCGACGCAACGCGACGGCTGGGTGCGGATCGACGGCACGCGTCGCTGACTTAGGAAACCTCTGAATAACCTGCTGCGCTCGACATCTCGCGCGCCGGCAGTGCTCGGACTGCGAAGGCAGGATGCCGTAGCGAACGGCGAAGCCGGCCCAGAGGGCGAGCTGCGGAAGCAGCGAGTAATCCTCATTTACACGACCGTAAACTCCGGTTCCTGCGCGCTGGCGACGCGCGACCTGTCATCGCTCGCGACGGTTCTTCGGATGTTTCTTAGCGCATCCCTAAAAGCGCAGCGAGCTTCTCCGCTTCGCGCCGCTGCGCCGAGTGTTTGACCAGCGAAGCCTCGATGATCGGCAAGGCCGGCTGCAACAGCGATCGCGCCGCCGCATCGTCGTTGGCCGCGTGCGCGTACGATGCGGCCTGCGCCGCGAGCCGCGCATAGGCTGGATGCTTTTCGCCGAGTTCGCCGCGCAACGCATCCAGCGCGCGTCGCTGCGCGGCCAGTGCGGCCGTCCAGTCGCGCTGCGCTGCGGCCAGCTCGGCTTGCACGATCGCATAACGCGCGCGGCGACCGTAATTGCCGCGTCCATCCGGTGGCGCCAGCGCGTGCAGCGCTGCTGCGGCTTCGTGCAGACGGCCTGACCGCACCAGCCACTGCGCGTCGAGTAATTGCGAATCGAGCAACTGTGCCGGATCGAGCTTGAGCGCGCGTCGCGTCGCCAGCGTTGCATCGATAAACGGACGCGCCGCGGCGAGATTGCCCAGTTCCAGTTCGCAGCGCGCCAGGTTGTTCTGCACGCGCGCCACCGAAGCGCTCGGCGATTTGTGATGCGCCTGGCGGATGCGCAACGACTCGCGGAACAAGGGCAAGGCCGCGGCAAAGTCGCCGCGATCTTCTTCGAGCGTGGCCAGATTGTTCGCGGTCACGGCCCAGCTCATCGAATCGGCCGGCCCCAGGCGCGCATCAAGTTGCAGCGCCGCGCGATAGTTCGCCTCGGCGGCAGCGTATTCGCCGCGATCCTGCTGCACGCTGGCCAGGTCGTTGTGTGCGCGCGCGACCGCGATGCTTTCGGCGCCGAGGACCTTTACTTGCAGCGTCAACGCTTCGGAAAGATTGCGCTCGGCCGCGGCCAGATCGCCGAGTTCCTCCTCGGCCTGGGCCAGATTGTCGAGCGTGTTGAGCGTGCGTGGATCATCGTTGCCGTAGACGGCGCGCTTGCCCGCCAACGACTGCGTGTACAGATCGCGCGCCTTGGCGTAGTCGCCGCGATGAAACGCGAGAAAACCGAGATTGTGCAATGTCGAGGCGACTTCACCGCGGTAGGCTACGCCGGCGGCGGAAAAAATCGCCAGCGCCGCGTCGTAATTGCGTTCGGCGGCGGCAAAATCGCCGGCACCCTGCTCGGCCACTCCCAGTGCGTTATGGCTGTGGCCCAGATCCGCATCGTTGCTCGACAGGCGCGCCGCGCGCAACGCCATCGCCTCGCGGCAGGCGGGCAATGCCTTCGCAAAGTCGGATGCACCGGACCAGGCGCGACAATCCTCGTTCAACGCCCGCGCCAGGCGCAGCGGATCGCTCCCCGGCGCGCGCAGCAGGGCGATCGCGCGACCGAGCAGATCGGTACTGCGCTGCGGTTGGCCGATGCTGATGTAGATTTCGCCGAGCGTGGTCAGCAGGCGCGCCTGTACCTGGGTCTGTGCGATCGGCGCGGCATCGAGCCGGGCCCTGGCCTGATCGAGCAATTCGTGCGCGCCGACGTCATTGCCGCGCGTGCGTTGCGGATCTGCGTCCTGAAACAGGCCGACCAGGAAATCGGTGACTTCGTTTGCGGTGTGCGCCTCGGTTCGCGCCTGCGCCTCCGCGCGCAGCGCCCGTGTGCGTTCGACCGCCAGCCACGATGCCGCAATCACGATCGCGGCAAGCGCCAGCGCCGCAATGCCGACACCCAGACGATGCCGGCGCACGAACTTGGCGATGCGATAGCCGATGCGATCCGGACCCGCGGCCAGCACGCGCCCGTCGAAATAGCGTTCGATGTCGTCGGCCAGGGCCGCTGCCGACGGATAACGACGCGCCGGATCCTCATCCAGTGCACGCCGCACGACATGCTCCAGATCGCCGTCGATACGCGGTGCGTCGGCGCGTAGCCAATCCTGTTTCGCCCCCCGCACGATGCGCCCGGGCCGCGCCAGGCGCCAGCTTTCCGCGCTGCCGCCGGATTTGTACACTTTTCCACAAAGCAATTCGTACAGGATCAGGCCGAGCGCGTACACGTCGCTGGCGGTAGTTACGGCCACGCCACGCAATTGTTCGGGACTGGCGTATTCGGGCGTGAATGCACGCAGCTCGGTCACGCGTTCGCCGCGCGCATCCGGCGCATTCAGGCGCGCGATGCCGAAATCCAGCAGCGCCGGCGTGCCGTCGCTGCGCACCATCACGTTGGCCGGCTTCAGATCGCTGTGCACGATCAGGTTCTGGTGCGCAAAATGCACGGCGGCACACAATTGCTGGAACAGGCGCAGGCGCTGCGCCAGCGTCGGCCGGTTCGCGTCCAGCCACTGCGCCAGCAGCATGCCGTCGACGTGCTCCATGACCAGGTAAGGCTGGCCCTCGTCGGTGGTGCCGCCGTCGAGCAGGCGCGCGATGTGCGGATGCACGAGGCCGGCCAGCAACTGGCGTTCGCG
>JAFEEK010000181.1 GCA_018241165.1 Pseudomonadota bacterium | reverse complement strand
GATGGTAGCGCTGCGCATCGCGCGAGCCCGCGCCGATCGCGGGCTTGACCACGAACTCATCAAAGTTTTTCCTTCCCCCGCTTGCGGGGGAAGGTGCCGCAGCTTCGATCTTTTCCCTTCCCCCGCTCGCGGGGGAAGGTGCCGAAGGCGGATGGGGGACGCGTTCCAAAAACGCCTCGATCGCAGCTCGCGCATCCTCTCCCGGCTCGACAAACACGCTCGGCACGATCGCCACACCGGATTTTTCCAGATCGCGCAAATAATGCTTGTCGGTATTCCAGCGGATCACGGGCAATGGATTGTGCAAGCTCGTCTGCGCCGACGCACGTTCGGCCCAAGCGAGAAATTCCGGCAGGCGATGCATGTAGTCCCATGGCGAGCGCAGCAGGGCCAGATCGAAACGCGACCAGTCCACGCTGGCGTCGTCCCAATCGACGAGTGCGACATCCGCGCCGAGTTCGCGCAACGCCGCTTCGAGCGGCGCGAGGTCTTCGTCCAGCGCGCGCGCGGCAGCGGCGGTGACCAGGGCAATGCAGGTCATGGCTACAGATTCTGATAGTTCGGCCCGGAGCCGCCTTCGGGCGTGGTCCAGTTGATGTTTTCGTACGGATCCTTGATGTCGCAGGTCTTGCAGTGCACGCAGTTGGCGGCATTGATCTGCAAGCGCAATCCATTTTCGTCCTTGACCATTTCGTAGACGCCGGCGGGACAGAAGCGCGTGCACGGATTTTGATACTCGGTCACGCAACGGCCGACGCAGATGCTGGTGTCAGGCACCTTGAGGTGGATTGGCTGGTCCTCGTCGTGCTGGGTTGAGGCGAAATAGACAGAAGCCAATCGATCGCGCGGCGGCAGCGTGCGCTCGATCCAGCCGCGCTTGGGTTCTTCGAACGTACCGAGTTTCAGCAACGACGAATAGTCGGCGTGATTGCGCAGCGTCCACGGCGAGAATCCGGCGGTCACGGTTTCCCAGCCCGCGTTGAGCATGCCGACGACGAAGCCCTTGCGGAATCCAGGGCGGATATTGCGCACGCGGCGCAATTCCTTCATCACGGCGGAGGCGCGCAGTTTCGCGTCCCAGCCCTCAGGTTTATTCGTCGCGATGATGTGCTCGGCGGCGAGCATGCCCGAACGCATGGCCTGATGCGTGCCCTTGATCTTGGGCACGTTGACGAGTCCCGCGCAATCGCCGATCAGGATCGCGCCGGGCATCTCGCATTTCGGCAGCGATTGATAGCCGCCCTCGACGATGGCGCGTGCGCCGGCGGATAGGATCGTCCCGCCTTCGAGCAGCGGTTTGATCCGCGCATGATTTTTCAGTTGCTGGAACGCTTCCCAGGGTTTGAAATCCGGATCGTCGTAGTCGAGGCCCGCAACGAATCCGATCGCGACGCGATCCTTGTCCAGGTGATACAGAAAACTGCCGCCGTAGGTGCAATCGTCCAGCGGCCAGCCGACGCTGTGCACGATCTTGCCCGGTTCCGCGCGCCCGGCCGGCAGTTGCCACAGTTCCTTGATGCCGATGCCGAAGGTTTGCGGATCGGAATTTGCATCGAGTTTGTACTTCGCGATGAGTTGCTTCGTGAGTGACCCGCGGCAGCCTTCGGCCAGCACGGTGACCGGCGCCTTGATGTCGATGCCTTGCGTGTAGCCGGATTTGTGCGATCCGTCTTTGGCCACGCCCATGTCGCCGATGCGCACGCCGCCGACCGAACCGTCGGTGTTGAAAAACGGTTCCGCCGCGGCGAAACCGGGATAGATTTCCACGCCCAGCGCTTCGGCTTGCGGCGCC
Organism: Pseudomonadota bacterium; assembly: GCA_018241165.1. Lineage (GTDB taxonomy): Bacteria > Pseudomonadota > Gammaproteobacteria > Xanthomonadales > Rhodanobacteraceae > Rudaea. Next base: position 12,062 of record JAFEEK010000181.1, on the reverse strand, counting down.
AGCCACGCGCACAGCGCGCCGAGGGAGACGATGAAGTTGCCGCGGTTGTGCATCTGCGGCGGCGTGGGTAGCCGGGTCGCGCGCGTGGCGTCGCGCAGCCACCAGAATTCGTCGTGTGCCGCCGGCACGCAGATTGGCGGCGGATTCTTGCCCCACTCAGGCAGCAGCTCGTTCAGGGGTTCGGGCTCGATCACCGCGCCCGAAAGAATCTGCGCGCCGACCGTGGATGCCTTCTCGATCACGCACACGCGAAGATCCGGCTTGATCTGCTTGGCGCGGATCGCGAACGCCAGACCCGCAGGTCCGGCGCCGACCACGACCACGTCGTATTCCATCGCTTCGCGTTCGCTCATGCCCCGATTCCTTGCATCGATGCGGCGATTGTCCGGTTTTGCGCGGGCGTCGGCAAACCGGTCGGATCCGTTCCGGTCAAACCCGCATCGCCGGATCCATGCGCTCGTACTTGGTGAAGTAGCTGAAGGCGTGGCCGGGGTGCAAGGTCACGGCGACCAGCACGAGCCGGCCCTTGATGTCGAAATAGCGGCGCACGCTGCGAAATCCCGGCGTGTCGGCACGCACTTTCAACTCGTGCGCCTGTTCCTCGGTGATCGATACCGCGGACAGGGATTGTTCCACTTTGCCGATGCGCTCCTGGAATTTTTCCTCGATCAGGTGGCGCATGGCGTCTTCCATGCGCTCATAGCCTTGCGGCAGGCCCTGCCAGCTCGCGCGCCGGTAAACTTCGCCGAGGCAATACGGCAATTGGCTGCGCCGGTGATAGCGGATGCCGTGCAGGTGCAGGCATTCGGTCCCGGCGCTGACATTGAGCCATCCGGCCAGCACCGCGTCGGCGGGCACGCGGTCGGTATGCAGAAACTGGAAGCCGGTTGCGTTGGTGTACTGCAAAAGGTCGTCGATCGAACGCACGTGCTGTTCGTAGGTCACGCGCGTTTCCGCGCTGCGCACCAGGGTGCCGGCGCCGCGCCGGCGCAGGATAAGGCCCTGGTCGGTGAGCAGTTGCAACGCGGCGCGCGCGGTGAAACGGCTGATCTTGAAACGCTTGCACAGCGACATCTCGGTCGGGAAATTCTTGCCGACCGGATGGTCGCCGCGGCGGATTTCCTCGCGCAGGGTCTCCGACACCTGCAGGTAGCGCGGCAGGCGCGACGAACGCAGCCCGCGCGGCGTGTCGGGCTTGGTGGCGGCGTCGGCGTTCGCTTGCGGCATAATCGGCGACCGATAGGGGAGCAGTCGATGACGCAAACGATAACAGAACGGCAATGGCGCGGCGCGACGCTTTGCCAGATTTTGCATTGGCTCGCGACAGGCGCGACCGAAGCGGCGCAGTCGACGCGGACGTACCTGGACGCCATCGCGCAGTCCGGCGCGCGCGCCAACGCGTTCGTCGCCGTCGACGCGAACGGCGCATCCGCGCAGGCGCGCGAAGCGGACGCGCGCCGCGCCCAGGGCAAGGCGATCGGGCGCCTCGACGGCGTTGCGCTCGCGATCAAGGACAATATCGACGTGGCCGGAATGCCGAGCCACGCGGGCCTGCCCGGCGCGCGTACGCCTGCTGTGCGCGATGCGGCCGTGATCGAGCGCCTGCGCGGCGCCGGTGCGGTCATCCTCGGCAAGACCGGCATGGACGAAGGCCCGGGCGCGGACGGGGAAAACCCCCACTTCGGCGATGTGCAAAATCCGTGGCGACACGGATTTTCGCCCGGCGGTTCGTCGGCAGGCAGTGCGGCTGCGGTGGCGGCCGGATTGTGTACGGCGGCGATCGGCACGGATACGCTCGGCTCGATCCGCATTCCGGCCAGCTATTGCGGGGTTTACGGATTCAAACCGACTTCCGGCGAGATATCGCTGCGCGGAATCAAACCGGCGGCGCGCCGGCTGGATTGCGTCGGCCTGCTCGCGCGTGGGGTCGATGATCTGGGCGTGCTCTACCACGTGCTTGCCGGCTACGACGCGGCCGATCCGCGCTCGCGCCGCCGTCGCGTCGAGCCCGACCTGCCGGACTGGGAGCCGGGGAAACTTCGCGTCGGCGTCCTTGCCGATGTGCGTGCCTGGGGCGCGAGCGATGGCGTGGCGGCCGTGTTCGCGCACGCGCTCGATGCGCTCACGCATGCCTTGCCGGACCGGCGCATCGTCGATTTCGCGGATTTCCCGATGCCCGCCGCGCGCCGCGCGGGATTGCTCCTGATCGAAGCGGAGATGCTCGGCGCGTTTCCCGCCGATGTACTGGCCGGCGTTTCGCCGCGGCTTGCGCGCATGCTCGACTATGCGCGCGGCAAGTCCGCTGCCGACTATGCAGTTGCCGATCGTGTCGTCGACGCCGCCGTGCTCAAGGCGCGTCGTCTGTTTGCCGATGTCGACGTGCTGGTCACGCCGACAACGCCGCAGGTCGCGTTTGCGCATGGCGAATCTGCCCCGGTCGATCAGGCCGATTTCACCGCGTTCGCGAATCTTTCCGGCTGTCCGGCGCTGAGCCTGCCGATGGGCCTGACTGCGAACGGATTGCCGGCCGGCTTGCAGCTCATGGGCGCTCCGGGTTCGGACCTGCGCTTGCTCGAGCTGGCCGCGGTTTGCGCGGCCGCACTGGATACGACGCCCGACTATCCGGTGGGCGATCCGTGAACGTCCCGACCAACCCCGCCGATACCGCGGCACGCATGCGCTTCGTGGTCGAGCTGGCGCGGCGCCTGCACCAGTACGGCGCGGCCGCGCCGCGCCTGGAGGCGGCGATCGACAGCGTCAGCGCCCGCCTGGGCCTGAACTGCAACAGCCTGTCCACGCCGACTGCGCTGATCCTTTCGTTCAGCGCGCGCGGACACGATGAGGACGCGTTGAGCGAACACACCCAGGTGATCCGCATGGCGCCGGGCGACGTGAACCTGCGCCGCCTGTGCGACGTGGATGCCATCGCCGACCGCGTGATCGACGGCACGCTGGACATCGGCGAAGGCGCGCGCCGGTTGCGCGTCATCCATCGCCGTCGCAACGTGCGCAATCGCGTCGTCACGTCCATGAGTTACGGCGTGGCCGCGGCCGCGGTCGCGGCGATCCTGCATTCGACCTGGATGGACATTCTTGTCGCCGGGGTCATTGGCGTGTTGATCGGCGTGGTCGCGTTGGCGAGCGAGGGCCGCCCGCGCCTCTCCGCGAGCTTCGAGGCGATCTCGGCGTTGTTCGCCACCCTGATCGCCAGCGCGGTCGCCGCGTTCTTCGTGCCGTTGAACGTCAAGGCGGTCGTGCTCGCCGCGTTGATCGTGCTGCTGCCCGGCTTGAGCCTGACCACGGCGGTGCGCGAATTGTCGATGCAGCACCTGGCTTCCGGCGTGGCGCGACTGGCCGGCGCGATGATGAGCCTGCTCAAGCTTGCCTTCGGCACGCTGGCGGCGACGCAAATCGCGCTGGCGCTGCACTGGACGCCGCAGGCATCGACCTTACTCGCGGTGCCGGATTGGGCGCAGTGGGTGGCGCTGGGTTGCGGCTGCCTGTCGTTTGCGGTGCTGTTCCAGGCCGCGCGCCGCGACTATCCGCTGGTGATGGCATCGGCCGCGCTGGGTTACGTGATCGCCTATTACGGCAGTTCCGCGTTCAGTCCGGATTTCGGCGTATTCCTCGCAGGCCTTGCGATCGGCGCATCGAGCAATCTCTACGCGCGCATCGCCCGCCGGCCCGGCGCACTCGTGCGCGAACCCGGCGTGATCCTGCTGGTCCCGGGCAGCGTCGGATTCCGCACCTTGTCGCTGATGTTCGAACGCGACGTCTCGCAGGGTCTGGACGTGGGCTTTACCCTGCTCGCGATCCTGGTCGCGCTGGTCGCGGGATTGCTGTTCGGTGACTTGCTGATCGCGCCCCGACGCAGCTTGTGACGCAGACAAAAATGCCGGCGAAAAGCCGGCATTTTTGCGCAGCGTTTTGCATCGTCAAATCAACAGGTCTTTTTCGCGTTTGCCGGCTTTCAATGCGGCATTGAACCAGCGCGGACGCTTGCCGCGCCCGGACCAGGTCTGCGACGGATCCGCCGGATTGCGGTACTTCGGCGCAGCCTTGCCGCGCTTGCCTTTGCGGCCGCGGCCGCCGAACAATTGTTCGATGGTATAGCCTTTCCTCTTGGCGAAGGTGCGCACTTCGGCGCGGACCTTGTCGATTTCCTCGGCGTCCAGTTCGCGGCTGCGCGAGGCAACGCGCTGGGCAAGTTCGGCGAGTTCTTTTTTGTTGAGATTCTTCAGTTCAATGGCCATTGCTAGGATTTCCGTAATCGTTGGTTTGAATTCGAATGCGCGACTAAAACGCACGCCAATAGCATGCCATCGGCTGGCGAATAATCAAAGCGCCGGCTAATTCAGGTGTCTGCCGATGGTGACCGCATGCGCACTCCGCGGGCTTTGCGCTTGCAAGCGGCGGGCATTGGACTTAAGTTAGCGCGCGTGGCGAACGCCGCCCGTCCGGGTCGGCGCAAGGGGATGGTTCCGTGGGACTGCTCGACGAACTCGAACAACAGGCGCAGCAGCGCAAGGCCAGCGCCGACGACGAGCAGAAGCGCAAGTCGCAGCGCGAGGAAGTCTTCCGCACCCAGCTCGAGCCGGGCATGAACGCGCTGCACGAATTCCTCGGCAAGCTCGTCGCCAACCTCAAGCTCCTGCAACCGAAGAAACAACTGCGCTTTGCCCTGGTCGGCTATGGCGACATCGTCGGCTACATCGAGCACGAGTACGACCTCAAGTCCAGCCAGCAGCCGGGCTCGCGCGAGATTGTTCTTGGCTTCCCGTGCCTGGTGGCCAGCGAGGAATGCCCCACCGTCGAGGTGATCGGCGCGAGCAAGGTCAAGACCGTGGCTGGCGCGTTCCAGCGCTACCACCTTGGCGGCTTGCTCGAGCCGAAGAAGGATGGCAACGGCGAAGTGGTTTCGGCGAAATTCAACGCCAAGGGCCGCATCCCGATGACGGCCACGTTTTCCGCCGATGCGGACAGCGCCGCGGTGCGCATGAATTTCGTCAATTTCGATTCGCTGGGCACGGCGACCAAGAATGTTCCCGCCGCCCAACTCAACGAATCGACGTTCGACGCGATCGGCCGCTACCTGATGCGCGAGGACAGCAACCTGTTCCAGGAAGCGCTTTCGGATTCGTTCCGTGCGCAACTGCGCACCAAGGTGCAGCAGGACCAGATCAAGCGCCGCTGGGAATCCAAGATCAGCGAACAGCAAAAAGCCGATCTGGCGCGAATGAAACAGGAACAGAGCCTGACCGGCCGTTTCGCCAAGCCGGTGGTGAAGGAATCGAAACCCGATGCTGGTCCGTCGTGGATCGATCGGGTCAAGGGCTTGATCAAGAAATAGCGGTCGGAGTCGGACTCGAGTAGGGCGGGAGCAGCCGCGCAGCGGCGTATCCCGCCATCGATATTGAACCGCAAGGCGGGATGCGCTTCGCTCCTCCCGCCCTGCGTTGTCCTACCTGGCGAACAGTCCGAATAGCTCCTCGCGCGTGAGATTGCGGCTTTCGGCGTCGCGGCGACCGCGGTACTCGAACGTGCCGGCAGCCAGACCGCGTTCGGACACCACGACCCGGTGCGGAATGCCGATCAGTTCGATGTCGGCGAACATCGCGCCCGGGCGCAGGCCGCGGTCGTCGAGGCAGGTTTCGATGCCACGCGAATTCAGTTCATCGTACAGCGCGGTCGCTGCTTCGTTGACCTTGGCGTCGTTCTTCGGATTGATCATGCACACAGCCACGCGCCACGGCGCCATCGGCTCGGGCCAGACGATGCCCGCGTCGTCATGGTTCTGTTCGATCGCCGCGGCGACGATGCGCGACACGCCGATGCCGTAGCAGCCCATCTGCATCGGGCGGCTCTTGCCGTCGGCATCGAGCACGGTTGCGTCCATCGCCTCGGAATACTTCGTGCCGAGCGCGAACACGTGGCCGACTTCGATGCCACGCGCGATGCGCAGCGTACCCTTGCCGTCCGGCGACGCATCGCCTTCGATGGCCTTGCGGATGTCGGCGATCGTCTCGGGTTCGGGCAGGTCGCGGCCCCAGTTGACGCCGGCGATGTGGAAATCGACCTTGTTCGCGCCGACAACGAAGTCGGCCATCGCGGCGACGTCGCGGTCGGCGACCACATGCACTTTCTTGCGATCGCACCCGACCGGACCCAGGTAGCCGGGCTTGGCGCCGAGCGCATCGAGGATTTCGGCTTCGTTGGCCAATCGATACTCGGCGAGGCCAGCGATTTTTTGCAGCTTGACCTCGTTGACCTCGTGGTCGCCGCGCACCAGCGCGAGAACAAAGCCGTCGCTGCCCATCACGCAGACGGATTTCACCGTGCGCTTGATGTCGATGCGCAACAACGCGGCGACATCGGCGCAGGTGGACTTGCCCGGCGTCGGTACTTCATGCATCGATTCAGCCGCAGCAGGGCGCGGTGCGGGCGCGAGCGCGGTGGCGAGTTCGACGTTGGCCGCGTAATCGGAGCCATCCGAAAACACCAGCGCGTCCTCGCCCGAGTCGGCCAGCACCTGGAATTCGTTGCTGCGGCTGCCGCCGATCGCGCCGGTGTCGGCGGCGACGGCGCGGAAGGCGAGTCCGAGGCGCGTGAAGATGCGCGCATACGTCGCGTACATGTTGTCGTATTCGCGGCGCAGTCCTTCTTCATCGAGATGGAAGGAATACGCATCCTTCATCAGGAACTCGCGGGCACGCATCACGCCGAAGCGCGGACGGATCTCGTCGCGGAACTTCGTGTTGATCTGGTAGAAATTCACCGGCAACTGCTTGTAGCTCTTCAGCTCGCCGCGGGCGAAGTCGGTCACGACTTCTTCGGCGGTCGGCGCGTAGCAGTATTCGGCCTCCTTGCGATCCTTGATCTTCAGCAATTGCGGGCCGAACTTCTGCCAACGTCCGGTTTCGTCCCACAACTCGCGCGGTTGCACCGTCGGCATGACCACTTCCAGCGCGCCGGCGCGATCCATTTCTTCGCGCACGATGGCCTCGACCTTCTTGAGCACCTTCAGGCCCAGCGGCGACCAAGTGTACAGACCGGCGCCGAGCTTGCGCAGCATGCCTGCGCGCAGCATCAAGCGGTGGCTGGCGATTTCCGCGTCGGCGGGGACTTCCTTGACGGTGGCGAGATGGAATTTTGAAAGGCGCATGGCAAACGAATGATCGCGAACGGGAATCGGCGATTGTAGCAGCCGGCGACAAGGTTACTTGTTCGGCGCGACGCCTTTTGGCAGCACGTTCGCCTTCGGATCGAAATGCACGGTCTTGTAGGGCCGGTCGGTGGGCGGCGTGTCGGTCACGTGCAGACGACCCTGCGCGTCGCGCCATTCGTACAGCGGCGGATTGGCCAATGGCGATGCCGGCAACTGACGCTGCACGAAATCGGGCAGGGTGTGCGGTGCGAAATACCACCACGCCGCGGCGGCCAGCGCGAGCAGGACGATCAACGCGAGCAAGGCGCGGCCTTGCGCGCGCGGCGGATTACGGCTTGCAGTACAGCTCGATGTTCGCATTGGCAGCGGCGACCTGCGCGGCGCGCGCCTTGTCGTCGAGCGGGATCGGCTTGCCATCCGCGCCGGTGACGCTGACCGGCATCTTGCTCTGCAGCAGGTCGAGGTTGTTGCGCGCGGTGGCGCAGGCCTTGGCGTTGGCGTCCTTGGGGTCGGCTGGCGCAGCGGCGGGCGCGCCGCCGTTCTCGCCTTCCGGATTGCTGCCGGTTTCGGAGTTCGGCGTGCTGTCGACGTTGCGCGGGCGGTCGCTGCCGCTCACCCGCATCAGTTGCACGTCCTTGGCATCCTTGGGCGGAGGCGCGTCGGAAAAATGCACGACGCCGCCGGCATCCGTCCACTTGTACACCTGCTGGTCGGTCGCGTACGCGCCAATCGTGAAACAGGACAGGACCAGCAACACCAGTTTGCGGTTCATCGACTTTCTCCCGCGCCGACCGGGCCGGCGCCTCCCAATGTTGCCCCTGTTGCGGCAGGCACTATGCCACAAGGGTACCTGCCGGAAAAGCGTGTTCCGGCGCAGCCTTGCGGTAAACTGCCGGCGACGCTTGAACTTACGGGGACGCGATGGACGTGCCATCCAACCAGCCGAAACCGCATCGCGGCATTTACCTGTTGCCGAACCTGCTCACCACGGGCGCGATGTTCGCAGGTTTCTACGCCATCATCGCTGCCATCGGCGGGCAGTATGCGGATGCGGTGGTCGCGATCTTCGTCGCGGCCGTGTTCGATGGACTGGATGGCCGCGTCGCGCGCCTGACCAACACGCAAAGCGAATTCGGCGTGCAGTACGACTCGCTCTCGGACCTGGTCAGTTTCGGGGTCGCGCCGGCGCTGGTCCTGTACGTGTGGTCGCTGGAGTCGCTCAAGGAGCATGGCGCCGCCTGGGGCAAATTCGGCTGGGCGGCCGCGTTCATCTTCGCGGCCTGCGGCGCGCTGCGCCTGGCGCGTTTCAACACCCAGGTTGGCGTCGCCGACAAGCAATTTTTCCAGGGCCTGGCGATCCCTGCCGGTGCGGGTCTGGTCATGTCCTATGTCTGGACGGTACTCGACCTGGGCCTGACCGGCGCACAGGTGCAGTTCATCACCCCGTTCGTGGCGATCGTCGCCGGATTGCTGATGGTCAGCCGCTTCCGCTACTACAGCTTCAAGTCGTGGCCGCGCTCGGACAAGGTACCGTTCGTCTGGCTGATCCTGATCGTGCTGGTTTTCGTCGGTCTGGCGGTGAATCCGCCGCGCGTGTTGTTCGGCATCGCCGCGCTGTACGCGCTGTCCGGGCCGATCGTCACGCTGTGGGGTCGCGCGCGCGCGCGCGGCCGGCATGAACCGCGCGCCGCGGAGCCGCCCGCGCCGTGAACGCGGTCCCGCTCGCTGCGGCGGGTGGCGGGGAGCGGCACGCGCTGCGCTTTCTTGCGGAACTGAGCCAGGCGCTGGCGCAATCGCTGGATCTGCGCGAAACCCTGGACATGGCGGTCACGCGCATCGCCGATTTCATGCAGGCCGAGGCCGCGAGCCTGTTCCTGCTCGATCGCGCCGGCCTCATCGAGTGCCGCATCTGCGTCGGCCCGGTCGACATCACCGGACTCAAACTTGCCGTGGGCCAGGGCGTGGTCGGGCGCTGTGTCGCCGACAACGCCACCCAGATCGTGCGCGATGCCAGCTGCGATGCGCGCGTCAACGTGCGCGTGGATGCGGAAACCGGTTTTGTCACGCGCTCGATCCTGTGCACGCCCCTTTCCAACGCGCGCGGGCCGATCGGCGCTCTGGAAGTCATCAACCGCCGCGATGGCGGCCTGTTCGATGAAGATGATGCGGAAATCCTGCGCCTCGTCGCCGCGCCGGCGGTGCTGGCGATCGGCAACGCGCAACTTGCGCATGGCCTGGTCGAACAGCAGCGCATCAAGCGTGAGCTGGAGCTTGCACGGCGCATGCAGAAATCCATGCTGCCCAGACGCCGGCGCGGCGATTTCCCGATCCGCGGCGTGAACCTGCCGGCGCACGAGATTTCCGGCGACTTCTACGATTTCTTCGATCTGCCCGATGGTCGCCTCGCGTTCGTGATCGGCGATGTTTCCGGCAAGGGCCTGGATGCGGCGTTCTTGATGGTGCGCGTGGCGAGCATGCTGCGTTGGGTCGGTGCGCATGCGCCGGCGCCGGCGGTGTGGTTGGCGCAAGTAAATGCGGAACTGTGCCGAACCGCGCAGGACGGGCGCTTCGTCTGCGCCGCGGTTGGTCAATACGATCGCGCCAGCGGCACGGTGGCACTGGCAAGTGCCGGATTTCCGCCGGCCTTGCTGCACGATGGCAAGGCGTTCGAGGAACTTCCCGCCGACGGGCCGCCACTGGGAATCCTTGCCGAAGCGGACTACGGCGAACGCGAATTCACGCTCGGTGCACGCGCGTTGTATCTGTTTTCCGATGGCGCGACCGACGTGCGCACCGGCGCCAGCGACAGGCTCGGCGAAGCCGGACTGCGCGGCCTGATCGCCGGGCACGCCGCGCTGATGCCCGAAGCGCGCTTGCGTGCCGTCGTAGGGGATCTCAAACGCCTGCACCTGGTCGACGACACGACCCTGCTGCTGTTGCAGGAACCCTGCGGCGCACACGCGCACACCTTGTTGGACCTGGAATTTCCCGCACAGTCGGCGCAGATGCGCAGCGTGCGCGCGGCGTTGCGGCACGCGCTGGACGCACAAGGCGTCGCGCCGGAATTGCGCGACCAGCTCGTGCTCGCCGTGGACGAGGCCTGCACGAATGTCATCCGGCATGCCTACGGCGGCGAATGCACGCGCCGCATCGCGCTGCACGTGGCGCGTGAGCGCGATATGCTCGCGTTCGAATTGCGCGATCATGCGCCGACGGTCGATCCGGCAAGCCTGAAACCGCGCGACCTGTCCGAATGCAAACCGGGCGGACTCGGCCTGCCGTTCATCGCGATGACGATGGACGACTGGAAGCTGGAACCGGCCGCGGACGGGCAGGGCAATATCCTGCGCATGCACAAGCGCATCGATTTCGGGGACAAGGAATGAACGACACGGGCAATGCCTGCGGCAGCGAGGATCTCGGCGGCTACGTGCTGGTGCGCGTGTCGGGCGAGGTCGATCTGTCGTGGTCGCAGCAGGTGCGCGATGCGATCCTTGCCGCGCTCGGTCGTGGCGGTGTTGGCGTGGAATTGTCGCAAGTCGGCTACATCGATTCGTCCGGCATCGCCGCATTGGTCGAAGGCTTCCAGCGCGCGCGCAGCACGAACAAACGCTTCGGCCTGATCGCGGCCAGCAAGCCGGTGCTGGCGGTGCTGCAACTGGCGCGACTGGACAAGGTGTTTCCGATGTTTGCCGGCGTTGATGAGGCGCGAGTGGCATGACTCGCACGAATCCAGCCGTTATAGAGGTGCTGCTCTTGCCCGCTCTCCCGCTTGCGGGAGAGGGGTTCGGCTTCCCCCTTCCGCAGGAAGGGGGATTGAGGGGGATGTTCTTTTTGGGCATCCCCCCGATGCTGCGCATCGACCCCCTTCGTGCCGAAGGGGGTGTTCGTTTTGTGCATTATCCCGGGCGCATTGTGGAAAGGATGGGCTAAGCCATGAACGTCATTGTCCGCCCGCTCGAATCCCTCGGCCGCGCCACCATCGGTTCGCTCGCCGGCATGGGTTACGCCGCGGTGTTGCTCGGCGAGAGCCTGTACTTTTCCTTCGCCGGCTGGCGCATCGGCCAGCCGCTGCGGCCGCGTGCGGTCGCCGAACAGATGCGCCAGATAGGCGTGGATGCGCTGCCCATCGTCGTCCTGCTGGCGCTGACCATCGGCATCATGCTTGGCATCCAGTTCATCGCCGCTTTGTCCGCCTTCGGCGCGCAATCGCAGGTCGTGGTCGCGGTGGCGAAATCGGTAACGCGCGAATTCGGCGCACTGATCACCGCGATCCTCGTCGCCGGACGCTCGGGTTCCGCGCTGGCCGCGCGCATCGGTTCGATGAGCGTGTCGCAGGAAGTCGATGCATTGGCGACGATGGGCATCGAGCCGGTACGTTACCTCGCCGCACCGGCCCTGATCGCCATGCTGGTCATGCTGCCGGCGCTCACGATTCTTGCCGATGCCGTCTCCATTGCCGGCGCGGCACTGTATGCCTCGCCCGCGCTCAACGTCACGCCGGCGGCGTACATCATGCAAACCTTGTCGTTGTTGACGGCGGGCGATGTCTGGCAGGGCGTCGCCAAGTCCGCGGTGTTCGCCGTGCTCATCACCCTGATCGGCGTGAGTACGGGATTTTCCGTGGCCGGTGGCGCCGAAGGCGTGGGCCGTGCGACCACGCGCGCCGTGGTGTTGTCGATCTGCTGGATCATCGTGGTCGACATGATTTTTTCGTTTTTCCTCAACCGATGAATGCCGCCAAGCCACTGATCGACGTAGAGAAACTCGAGGCCTGGTACGGGCGGCGGCGCATTCTCAACGGCGTGGATTTTGCGGTGAACGCCGGCGAGATCCGCGTGATCATGGGCGGATCGGGTTCCGGAAAAAGCACGCTGTTGCGCCACCTGCTCGGCCT